>NZ_JBXFWF010000020.1:0-62685 GCF_056854515.1 Stenotrophomonas sp. STEN063 | reverse complement strand
TTTTTTTTTCTCCCCGCCCCAACTAATAGCCGGGGTGGGCCTTTTGCGCCCTCGCTCTGGGCTCTCTGTTCTCCGGGCCGGGCCCCTTCGCGCGGTGTCGCGCGCCACTACGTTCCCTCCCTTTGCCGCAGGCAAGGGGGGGGTTGGGGAGGGGTAGCTTCTTCGGCTTTTCGTGCGTTGCCAGCGTCGCGGCTTACGCCGCTCCCACAAGCGCAGATAGTTGTCCGGTAGTGCCGAGCCATGCTCGGCAAGGGCTTTACCAGGAATGCGTCTGCCGAGCATGGCTCGGCATTACCGCTGTTCTTGCGCCAGCAATTGCCGCAGCTGCGCCAACGTCGCGCGCGGCAGGGGCTTGCCATCGTCCGCCGAAACAGGCGGCTGCCGCAGTGCATCCTCGGGCAGTACGACCAGTTCGAAGGCGATGCCATCGGCGGCGAACTCGCAGCCTGGATAGTGCTGTTTGGACGAATGTCCCGCCAAGCGCAGCGACCAGGTGCGCGCCTCGGCAGGAATGTGCTGTTCGTGAAGAAAGCGCTGCACGGCATCGGGATCATCGCAATGCAGGTGCAGGATGACCGGGCTGTCGCCGGCGGCCAGCCCGCTCAGCACCGCGCCGGTCAGGCGTGGCTGGAAGGCCTGCAGGAACTGCATGGCCTGCACTGCTGATTCGCGGCGCTCGTGCAGCGCGCCGGGTTGGCTGGCGGAGGCGAACAGCAACTGATGCTCGCGCAGCGCCTGCTCGATCTCGCCCAGGCGGGGCCACAAGGCTTCGCTGGCGACGCCGAGCTTTGCGGCGGCTTTGCGGCGGGCGTGTTCGATGTCGTGGATGCCGCTTTCGGCGATCAAGCGGGCGGCCTCCTGCGCGATCAATTGCCGTTCGCGGGCATTGCGCGGGAGGGAGTGCGGTGGCGTTGACGGCATCGGGCTCTGGCCTTGGGGGTGCTGGCCCGATTGTAGGCAGGCGGCGGGGCTTGCGTCCCGCCGCCTGCTGGGTTGATCAGAAGATGTCGAACGCGGCGTCGTTGGTCGCGTGGTCCTGCTGGCCGAAGTCGAAGTCCTGCACGCGATCCAGGTCTTCGGTCTTGACCCATTCCGTGGCGCCGTTGATGGTCGCCTGCACCATGCCGGACGGTGGGTCGTTCCTGGCGATGGGAGCGTCCTTCAGCGCAACGCGCATGTAGTCGATCCAGATCGGCAGGGCTGCCTTGCCGCCGTATTCGCGGTAGCCCAGCGAGCGGAAGTCGTCGCGGCCGACCCACACGGTGGTTGCCAGCGGGCCGCCGAAGCCGGAGAACCAGGCGTCGCGGTGGTCATTGGTGGAACCGGTCTTGCCGCCCACGTCTTCGCGGCCCAGGACCTTGGCCGCGGTGCCGGTGCCGCGCTGGACCACGTCACGCATCATCGAGACCAGCTGGTAGGCGGTGCGTTCGTCGATGGCGCGCGGCGCAGTGCGGGCATCCGGGTTCACCGGCTTTGCCGGCTCGATGGCCTCAGGCTTGGCTTCTGCCGGCTTGGCGGCAACCGGAGCGGGTGCCACCTCGGCGCCGAAATTGAAGCCGTCCACCACCTGGCTCACCGGTGCGGCGCCTGCGGTCGAGGTGCCGCCGCAGCCGCGGCAGGCCATGGCCGGGTTTTCCTTGAAGATCACGTTGCCATCGCGGTCCTTGATCTCGTCCACGACCCAGGTGTCCACGCGTGAGCCGCCGTTGGCGAACACCGCGTAACCGCGGGCGACCGACAACGGGGTCAGCGAGGCGGTACCCAGCGACATCGACAGGTTCGGCGGCAGCTCGGCTTCCTGGAAGCCGAATTCGCTGATGTACTTGCGCGCATAGTCCACGCCCATGCTGTCGAGCAGGCGCACGGATACCAGGTTGCGTGATTGCACCAGTGCTTCGCGCAGACGCATCGGGCCGCGGAAGCCACCGCCATCGTTCTGCGGCTGCCAGGTCTTGCCGCGACGGTCGCGGAATACCACCGGTGCATCCAGCACGATCGAGGCCGGGTTGAAGCCCTTGTCGAAGGCGGCCGCATAGATGAACGGCTTGAAGCTGGAGCCGGGCTGGCGGCGTGCCTGGGTGGCGCGGTTGAACTTGTTGCCGGCAAAGCTGAAGCCGCCGACGAGGGCGCGCAACGCGCCGCTTTCAGCGTCCACCGAGACCAGCGCACTTTGACCGCGCGGGATCTGGTCGATCAGCCATTCGCCTTCCTTGCTGCCAGCGCGCACGCGGATCATGTCGCCGCGGGTGGCCAGCTTGGCGGGGCTGCGGTTGGTCCAGCGGCTGGACGCCACCGGCAGCACCAGTTCGCTGCGGTCGGCCAGCACCACGGTGATGCTGCCGTCGGCATGGGTGGCCGAAACCACGGCAGCCTGCAGGCCCGATTGGGTCGGGATGCCGGCGATGTGCCGGGCCAGCGCGGTGCTGTCGGCATCGGCAGCGACATCGAAGTGCTGTTCGACGCCGTGCCAGCCGTGGCGGTGGTCGTAGGTGTGCAGGCCATCGCGCACCGCCGTGTTGGCGGCGTCCTGCAGCTGGCCATTGATGGTGGTGGTGACGTGGTAGCCCTTGTTGAGCACGTCGCTGCCGTATTTGGCGATCATTTCCTGGCGCACCAGCTCGGCCACGTAGGGTGCATAGACCTGAACCGGCGGCTCGTGCGGGCTGGCATGCATGGCCACGGCCTTGGCGGCATCGGCCTCGGCCTGGCTGACGTAGCCCAGGTCGGCCATGCGCTGCAGCACATAGTTGTCACGGCGCTGGCGTGCGCGCTCGGGGTTGCTCAGCGGGTTGCCGCTGGAGGGGAACTTGGGGATGCCGGCCAGCGAGGCCATTTCGTCCAGGTCTAGGTCACCCAGCTTCTTGCCGTAGTAGTACTCGGCCGCGGCGCCGATGCCATAGGCGCGGTTACCGAAGAAGCTCTTGTTGAGGTACAGCTCGAAGATCTCGTCCTTGCTCAGTTCGCTCTCGATTTTGCGGGCGAGCAGGATTTCGGCGAACTTGCGGGTGTAGCTGACCTCGCTGCTGAGGAAGAATTGCCGCGCAACCTGCTGGGTGATGGTCGATCCACCGGGTACACCGTCCTTGGAACCGGTGCGCGCGATCAGCCAGACGGCGCGGGCAATGCCCTTGTAGTCGATGCCGTCGTGTTGGTAGAAACGGGCGTCCTCGGTGGCCAGGAAGGCCTGCTTCAGGCGCTCCGGGACGTCCTTCATCTGTACCGGGTAGCGGCGGGTCTCGCCGAATACCGCCATCAATTTCCCTTCGTTATCATAGACATACATCGGCTCCTGCAGCTCGACATTGCGCAGCGCCTGCACGTCCGGGAGCTTGGACGAGACAACGTAATAGAGTGAACCGATGGCGATTGCGCCGACCAGGGAGAAGGCGACAAAGAGGGCCAGCAGCCAACGCAGCCAGCGACGAAAACGTGGCATCCAGAAGTCCCGATTGCGGTTTTTGTAGCCGCAGAGTATAGATTACGCAGGGGAGCGGCTGGGGCCGCATCCTGGGGAGAGCAAATGGGATACAGCTGGGCGACGTGATGCAGATCGCGTCTCGCATTCCGGATGGTTGCCATTTGCTGAAAAAACGTTATTAATGCGCCGACGCAAGACTTGCGTCCAAGTGCCCGTCGGCAGGGGAGAATCCGTGGGGCTTATCCCAAAGAGTCAGACGCCCATCATTGGCGTCGACATCAGTTCGACTGCGGTAAAGCTGCTTCAGCTTTCCCGCAGCGGTAACCGTTTCCGCGTGGAACATTACGCTGTGGAACCTCTTCCGCCGAATGCGGTGGTGGAGAAAAACATTGTCGAAGTCGAAGCAGTCGGCGAAGCAATTCGGCGGGCTGTTGCGCGTTCGGGAAGCAAGGCCAAAGGGGCGGCCGCTGCTGTTGCGGGCTCTGCGGTGATCACAAAGGTGATCCCGATGCCGGCGGACCTGGACGAAAGCGATCTGGAAGCACAGGTCGAGCTGGAGGCGGTGAACTACATCCCGTACCCCATCGACGAAGTGAACCTCGATTTCGAAGTGCTGGGTCCAGTGCCGAACAATCCAGAAATGGTGCAGGTACTGTTGGCCGCGTCGCGCTCGGAGAACGTGGAGCTGCGTCAGTCCGCGCTCGAGCTGGGCGGGCTGACCGCCAAGGTGATGGATGTGGAGGCGTTCGCGATCGAGAACGCGTTCGCATTGGTCGCCAGCGAGCTGGCTGTACCCAGTGATGGCGTGGTGGCGCTGGTCGATATCGGTGCAACCATGACCACGCTCAACGTATTGCGCGGTGGCCGCAGCCTGTACAGCCGCGAACAGGTGTTCGGTGGCAAGCAGCTCACCGACGAGGTGATGCGCCGCTACGGCCTGAGCTACGAGGAAGCAGGCCTGGCCAAGCGCCAGGGCGGCTTGCCGGAGAGCTACGAGGTTGAAGTGCTGGAGCCGTTCAAGGAGGCGACGGTGCAGCAGATCAGCCGCCTGTTGCAGTTCTTCTATGCGGGCAGCGAGTTCAACCGCGTTGACCACATCGTGCTGGCCGGCGGCTGTGCGGCCTTGATCGGCTTGCCGACCATGGTCGAAGAACAGCTTGGCGTGGCGACCTCGGTCGCCAACCCCCTGGCGCAGATGACGCTGGGGCCGAAGGTCCAGGCGCATGCACTGAACCAGGATGCGCCGGCACTGATGATCGCGACGGGTCTGGCCATGAGGGGGTTCGACTGATGGCACGGATCAACCTATTGCCATGGCGCGAGGAGCGCCGCAAACAGCGTCAACGTGAGTTCTACGGGATGCTGGGCTTTGCTGCGCTCAGTGGCGTTGTGCTGTCAGGCTTGCTGTGGTTTTACTTCAGCCAGCAGATCAGCGGGCAGAACGAGCGCAATGCCTACCTTGAGACCGAGATCGCCAAGGTCAAGGAACAGAACAAGGAAATCGATCGCCTGGACGAGCAGAAGAAACGTCTGCTGGACCGCAAGGCGGTGATCGAGGAGCTGCAGGGCAAGCGGTCGCAGATGGTGCACCTGTTTGATTCGTTGGTGCGCACCATTCCCGATGGCGTGGTACTGACCGCGCTGAAGCAGGAAGGTGAGACCCTGACGCTGGAAGGCCGTACGCAGTCCAACGCCCGTGTCAGTGCCTATATGCGCAATCTCGAGACCTCGGGCTGGATGAGAAACCCGGAGCTGACCATCATTGAGGCGCGTGCGCAGGATCCGCAGCAGAAGGGTGGTGCGGTTGTCGACATCAAGTCCCTGCCGTACGTGTTCACGCTGAAAGTGCAGCTGCCTGCACCCAGCGATGGTCAGGCCGAAGCTGATGCCGCGCTGACCGCAGCTGATGCCGCGGCGGTTGCACCGGCTACTGGTGCTGCGCCTGGAGCTCCCGCTGCTGCAGCGCCGGCTGCACCGGCAAGCGGGGCGGAGAAGCCAAAGGGCGAGACAGCGCCAGCAGCGCCGGCGCAGAAGGAGGCCCGTTCGTGAGCAAGAAATTCAACGCCAAAGAGCTGGATTTCAACAATATCGGCGCCTGGCCGCGCAACGCGAAAGTCGTGTTCTGCGTGTTGCTGTCCTTGCTGATCCTCGGCCTGTCTTACCTGCTGATCATCAGTGGGCAGAGAGGGGAGCTGGAAAACCTGGTGAACAAGGAAGCGACCTTGCGCCAGAGTTTCGAGACCGAGCAGAAACGTGCGGTCAACCTGGAGCCTTTGAAGCAGCAGCTGGCTCAGATGGAGCAGGTGTTGCAGCAGATGCTGCGCCAGTTGCCCAGCAAGACCGAGATGCCGGATCTGATCATCGACGTTTCGCAGACCGCGTTGTCCAGCGGCTTGAACAACGAGTTGTTCAAGCCCGGTGACGAGACCTTGAAAGAGTTCTATGCCGAAAAGCCGATCGCGCTGCGCCTTGTTGGCAGCTATCACCAGTTTGGTGCGTTCGTCAGCGGCGTGGCCTCATTGCCGCGCGTCGTCATCCTGACCATGCATGACATCAATCTGCAGCCCAAGGGCGGACAGGGCGTGATCACGCCCGGTGGCGCGCTGGAGCTGTCCGGTACGGTCAAGACCTATCGGTACCTGGATGACACCGAGTTGGCTGACCAGCAAAAGGCGGCCGCCGACGCGGCTGCCGAAGCCAAGAAAAAGGGAGGGAAGTGATCATGCGTGGTATTTCCTCCCTGGCGTTGGGTATGGCTTGCGTGGTGCTGCTGGGCGGTTGCGCCCGCGGCATCACCAGCACGCCTGGCGAAGCGCCCAATCTTGAAAAGTGGATGGCCGACGTGCGTGCACGTCCGGCCGAGCCCTTGCAGCCTCTGCCGGTGATGCAGCAGTTCGAAACCTTTGAATATTCGGCGCAAGGCCTGCGCGATCCGTTCAGTGATGCCTGGGTATCCGATGATGGCAACAGCCAGTTGCGGCCGGATCCGAACCGCCGCAAGGAACCGCTCGAAGGGTTCCCGCTGGACAGCCTGGACATGGTTGGCACGATCGGTAGCGGCGCGGGTGCCGTGGCACTGGTGATGGGGCCGGACAAGGTCACCTACCGTGTACGTCCTGGGGTGTACATGGGTCAGAGCGATGGCCGTGTGACTGGCGTACGCGAAGACGGGATCGAGTTGATTGAACTAGTGCCGGACGGTGCAGGTGGCTGGCTGGAACGCCCAGCTTCGCTTGCACTGGACGATCGTTGATTGATTAGGGGATAGCACGATGACTTTTACCAAAGCCCTGAGCCTGCGTCCCATCCGGCGCCATGCACTGGTCCGCGTCTGCGCCCTGGGAGTGGCGCTGGCAGCGGTGTGCGGCTCTTCCTACGCAGCACAGCCTGTTGCGGGTGTAGGCGGCGCAGCCGCAGCCACCCAGCAGGCGGTGAAGGCGGTTTCCGTAACCAAGATCGACTTCAAGCGCGGCGATGATGGTGCCGGGCGGCTGATCATGCAGTTCGACGGCCAGGGCGCAAGCCCGGACCTGCGCAACCAGGGCAACAACGTCGTTATCGACGTTGGCAACGCCGTGTTGCCAGCCGAGCTGCAACGCCCGCTCAATGTTGTTGATTTCGCCACGCCGGTGCAGCGTATCGATGCCAAGCCGTCCGGGCAGGGCTCGCAGCTGGTGCTCAGCACCAATGGCGCATTCGATTCGCTGGCCTATCAGTCCGGCAATGAGTACGTGGTCGAGATCACTCCGCGCCAGGCCGAGGTGGCTACCGGTGCGGTGACGTCCAGGACGGTTGCGCAAGCGGCCGCTACCGTCGCGGCACGTGGCTACAGTGGCCGTCCGGTGACCTTCAACTTCCAGGACGTGCCGGTGCGCACCGTGCTGCAGTTGATCGCCGAGGAGTCCAATCTCAACGTGGTCGCCTCCGACACGGTGCAGGGCAATGTGACCCTGCGCCTGGTCAACGTGCCGTGGGACCAGGCACTGGACATCGTGCTGCGCGCCAAGGGCCTGGACAAGCGTCGTGATGGTGGCGTGATCTGGGTTGCACCGCAGCCCGAGCTGGCCAAGTTCGAACAGGACAAGGAAGACGCGCGTATCGCCATCGATAACCGCGTTGACCTGATCACCGACTACGTGCAGATCAACTACCACAGTGCCGAGGCGATCTTCAAAGCGCTGACCGAGGCCAAGGGGATCGGCAACAACAATAACAATGGCGGCGGTGGTGGTAACGGTAACAGCACCGAGCAGGAGAACGGCTTCCTGTCGCCGCGCGGCCGTCTGGTAGCCGATGAACGCACCAATACGCTGATGATCAGTGACATCCCGAAGAAGGTCGCGCAGATGCGTGAACTGATCGGGGTGATCGATCGACCCGTGGATCAGGTGCTGATCGAAGGCCGTATCGTGATCGCAACCGATACCTTCGCCCGTGACCTGGGTGCCAAGTTCGGCATCGGTGGCACCCGCAGCTACAACAATGGCAGCAACGTCGGCACGATCGGCAGCGGCACCAGTGGTACTGGCAACGCAAGCCGTGGGCTCAATGTCAGCTTGCCCGCCGGCACCTTCACCAGCGTCAAGGCGGGTGAGGCTCCGAGCATCGCCTATACGCTGCTGGGCGCGAATTTCAACCTGGACCTGGAGCTTTCCGCGTTGCAGGAAGAAGGTCGTGGTGAAGTCATTTCCAATCCGCGTATCGTCACCGCCAACCAGCGCGAAGGCGTCATCAAGCAGGGTAAGGAGATCGGCTATGTCACTATTACCGGTGGTACCGGTGGTGCTGCGGCAACGCCGAACGTCCAGTTCAAGGAAGTGCTGCTGGAGCTAAAGGTCACGCCGACCATCACCCAGGACAATCGTGTCTTTCTCAACATGAATGTGAAGAAGGACGAAATCGACTCCTATCTGGAAGTGGCGGATTTTGGTGTTGTCCCGATCATCAATCGTCGCGAAATCAACACCGCGGTGTTGGTGGATGACGGCCAGACAGTTGTGGTCGGCGGCGTGTATGAGTTCAATGACCGGACCAGCATCAGCAAGGTGCCGTTCCTGGGTGACATCCCGTTCCTTGGCAACCTGTTCAAGAAGCGCGGTCGCTCCAAGGACAAGGCTGAGCTGCTGGTGTTCGTGACCCCGAAGATCCTGCGTGTAGCCAAGGCTGCCAGGTAAGCGCTTGTTACGTCTAAGGAAAAGGGCCGCTATTGCGGCCCTTTTCCGTTTGCAGGACGGCGTTTGGAACCATTTCATCGCAGATCAGTCAAACTGCGCCTATGAACCTGCCTCCCGTGCTGCCCAATCAAGACGATGCGCCGGTCCGCGACAGCGGCCTGCATCAGGAATTCACCGCGCTGCGTGACGCCCTCGCCGGCGAGATCGTCGGCCAGTCGTTGTTGGTCGACCGGTTGCTGACCGCGCTGTTGGCGGACGGCCACCTGCTGGTGGAAGGGGCGCCTGGCCTGGCCAAGACCACCGCCATCCGTGCCTTGGCCTCGCGGATCGACGCCAGCTTCGCGCGTATCCAGTTCACCCCGGACCTGCTGCCTGCGGACCTTACCGGTACCGATATCTGGCGCTCCCAGGAAGGTCGCTTCGAGTTCCAGGCTGGGCCGATTTTTCACCCGATCCTGCTTGCCGACGAAATCAACCGTGCCCCGGCCAAGGTGCAGTCGGCGTTGCTTGAAGCGATGGGTGAGCGCCAGGTGACAGTCGGACGCAACACCTATCCGCTGCCAGAGGTGTTCCTGGTGATGGCCACGCAGAACCCGATCGAGCAGGAAGGGACCTTCCCACTGCCCGAGGCGCAGTTGGACCGCTTCCTGATGCATGTGCGCATCGGTTACCCGGATGCTAGCGCCGAGACCGAGATCCTGCGGCTGGCACGTGAGCGCGCCTTGCGCGCGATGCGGCCGCAGCACGTGACCATCGAGAAGATCTCGCTGCAGAAGATCGAGCAGGCGCGCCGCGAAGTCCTGGAGCTGCATATGGCACCGCAGCTGGAGCGCTACTTGATTGCGCTGGTACTGGCCTCACGTGATGCCAGCGCGTATGACGGACAGCTGGCCAGACGCATTGCTTGGGGCGCAAGCCCACGCGGTTCGATTGCGCTGGAACGCTGCGCACGTGCGCGCGCCTGGTTGGCCGGTCGCGATTACGTCACCCCTGACGACATCCGGGCGGTGGCAGCCGATGTGCTGCGCCACCGCGTGCTGCCCAGCTACGAGGCTGCGGCCGAGGGCTGGGATGGCGAGCGCCTGGTGGCGGCGCTGCTTGACTGCGTGCCCCTGCCCTGAGGCTGGGTGTGATGACGGATGCCGATGATCGGATGATCACGAGGCCGCGTTTGCACGCGGGTCAGCGATGACTGCGTCCACAGCCCGGCAAGCGCAGACGAGTGCGACCGCCGAAGGTGGCATACGTCCGCAGTTGGCCGAACTGATCGCGCTGCGCGGCGCTGCCAACGGCGGCCGCAAGGCTCGCCGCGGGCACTACGCGGTCAGCGGACGCGCCGCCTCGATGCTGCGTGGCCGTGGCATGGAATACGCCGAGTCGCGTGAGTACGTGCCCGGCGACGACGCGCGACATATTGATTGGAAACTGACCGCACGCACCGATGCCACCCATACCAAGACGTTCCAGACCGAGCGCGAACGGGTCACCTTGTTGATTGCCGATACGGCTGCGCCGCTGTACTTCGGCACGCGCGTGCGTTTCAAGTCGGTGCAGGCTGCGCGGGCTGGTGCGGTGGCTGCGTGGTCGGCGTTGCGCGATGGCGACAGGATCGCAGCGTTGCGGGGTTCCGCGCAGCAAGCGCTGGTGCCACCGGCAGGCGGAACGCGTGGTGTATTGCGAGCGCTGGATGCACTGGTGCGCTGGTACGGTGAACGGCCCGCTGATGATGGCGGATTGCAGTTGGCGCTGGAGCAGGCTGCGCGCGTATTGCACCCAGGCGCGCGCGCGGTGGTACTGGCTGATCCAGCCAGCGCGCAGGCCGTACCGGCCGTTACCTGGTCGGCGCTGTCGATGCATGTTGAAGTGGAGTTGGTGTTGTTGCTTGATCCCCTGGAAATTTCACCGCCGCACTGCGTATTGCCGCTTGCAACACAGTCCGGTCGAATGCGGCTGGACCTGGCTTCAGCCGCCGTGCGCGACGCTTGGCACGATGCCCTGGTCGCCCCGGTAGAAGAGCTGTGCCGGCAACTGCCGGGTCGCCGTATCCGCGTCAGTACCCTGGTGAGTGACGATGCCAGCGATGCCTGGCTGGGCGCGGCGCCAAACCGGAGCGTGGGTTGATGGCTGCGCAATTGCCGCTGCGTGATGTGCACTTGCCGACTGCGCCGGGTTGGTGGCCGTTGGCGCCGGGTTGGTGGCTGCTGATCGGCGCGGTGGTGCTGGTTGCCGTCGCAGTGCTTGCTGTTTATCTCATTCGTCGGCGCCGGTTGCAGCGCTGGATGGCCCTGTTTGACCGTCAGCTACAGGCGGCGCCGCAGGGGCCTGCCAAGCTTGCCGCAGCCTCGGAGTTGCTGCGTCGCGCAGCGCGGCGGCTCGATTCGCAGGCGGTGCAGCTGCAGGGCGATGCGTGGCTGCGTTTCCTCGATGGAGCCAAGGGCAATGACTTCAGCGGCGGCGACGGACGTCTGCTGCTGGACGGAGGCTTCCGTCCACAGCTTGAGGCTGCGCAGGTTGAACGTGCCTGCCAGTTGGCTCGGAGCCGCTTCCTGCAGTTGATGGCCGGGCGGCGCTGATGCAGGACATGATCTCCCAATGGGCGGGCCTGTTGCCGGATTTTGCGTGGCCGTGGGCATGGCTCGCGCTGCCATTGCCGCTGTTGATGCGACTTTGGCCGCTGCGTGAACAAAGTGGTGCTGCCTTGCGCGTGCCCTACGAACCATCGCGGTTGCAGGGCCAGTCGTCCTCGCGTGGCGGTGCAGTACTGCAGGCGCTGCTGCTGTGGCTGGCCTGGTTGTGCCTGTGTGCTGCAGTGGCGCGCCCGCAGCAGCTGGGTGAGCCGATTGAGCCGCCGCGACAGGGGCGGCAGATGATGCTGGCGGTGGACTTGTCCGGCAGCATGAGCGAGCCGGACATGCAGCTTGGCGGCCAGGTTGTGGACCGCCTGACGGCTGCCAAGGCCGTGCTGGCGGATTTTCTCGACCGCCGTGAAGGCGATCGCATCGGCCTGCTGGTGTTCGGCCAGCGTGCCTACGCATTGACGCCGTTGACCGCCGACCGTGCCACCGTGCGTGATCAACTTCGTGACAGCGTGGTTGGCCTGGCCGGGCGTGAGACCGCATTGGGCGATGCGATCGCGCTGTCGGTCAAGCGCCTGCGCGAACAACCGCAGGGGCAGCGCGTGCTGATCGTGTTGACCGATGGCGTCAATACCGCCGGCGTGCTGGAGCCGCTGAAGGCGGCCGAGCTGGCCAAGGCCGAAGGCGTGCGCGTCTACACCATCGCCTTTGGCGGCAGCGGCGGCATGTCGTTGTTCGGCGTGCAGTTGCCCGGTGCCGATGACCAGGTGGACGAAGCCACCTTGACAAAGGTGGCTGATGAAACCGGCGGTCGCTTCTTCCGCGCCCGCGACACCGATGAACTGGTCAACATCTATGCCGAACTGGACCGGCTGGAGCCGGTGAAGGACGCTGGCCCGGCAGTGCGACCACGCATCGAACGCTATCCCTGGCCGTTGGCGTTTTCCTTGTTGCTGGGGGTGGTGGCATTGGCCTGGCGGGGGCTGCGGTCATGATCAATTGGCAGGATCTGCACTTTCTGCGCCCGGAGTGGCTGTGGGCTTTGTTGCTGGTGCCGGCAGCCTTGCTGGGCAGCTGGTGGCGGCGTCGGCGCAGTGCGCGTTGGCACGAGGCGGTGGACCCGCACCTGCTGGCCCACCTGCTGGCTGATGGCGGCAAGCGCGGATGGTGGGGTAGCGCGGCGTTGGCACTTGGCTTGACGTTGGCGGTGCTCGCGCTTGCCGGCCCGAGTTGGCGCCAGCTGGAGCAACCACTCTGGGAATCGAAGACGCCGCTGGTGATCGTGCTTGACCTGTCCAGCAGCATCCGCGCCACCGACCTGCCGCCGTCGCGCTTGCTGCAGGCGCGGGCGAAGCTGGCCAGCCTGCTACGTGAGCGCAAGGGCGGCGAAGTGGCCTTGGTCGCTTTCGCCTATGAGCCATTCACCGTGGCACCGCTGACCGATGACGCGGCCAATGTCGCCCTGTTCCTGGACGCCTTGGCGCCGGAAGTGATGCCGGCTGATGGCCAGCGTCCGGACAAGGCATTGCGCTGGGCTGGCGATCTGTTGAAGCGGTCCGGCGCGCGCAACGGCGAGATCCTGCTGCTGAGCGATCACGCTGATGCAGCGGCGGTGGCGGAGGCCGGCAAACTGCGCGTCGCCGGTTACCGGGTATCGGCGATCGGTCTCGGCAGCCTGCAGGGCGCGTCTTATCGGGATCCGCGTGGGGCCATAGAACAGGCGCATCTGGATGAAGCGTCATTGCGTGCGTTGACGGCAGCCGGCGGTGGCGGCTACCAGCGCATTGCAAGCACCTCGGCGGACCTGCAGGCCTTGGGCGTGCTGGAACCAACGGACGGTGCGCAGGATCGTGAGCAGCTGGCCAGTGCTGGCAAGCAGTGGCAGGACGAGGGCTATTGGTTGTTGCCGCCGCTGCTGTTGCTGGCGGTGTTCGCGTTCCGTCGTCCACGCCGGGTGCTGCCGGTACTTGCGCTATGCCTGATGCTGCCGGTGCTGCAGCCTGCACACGCGGCCGAGCAGGGCGGCTGGTGGCAGCGCGCCGACCAGCGCCAGCACCAGCGTCTGGGTGAAGGTGTGGAAGCGTACCGGCTTGGTGATTTCGCCACCGCACAGAAAAAATTCGAAGGTATCGACAACGAGCAGGGCTGGTACAACCTTGGCAACGCGCTTGCCCGCCAAGGCAAGTACGACGAAGCCATCGCTGCTTACGATCGCGCACTGAAGGCGCATCCCGGGATGCAGGACGCGGTGGCCAACCGTGCCGCGGTGGATGCCGCGCGCAAGCGCAAATCGCAGCAGGGCCAGCAAGGCAATCAGCAGAATCCGTCCAAGCCGCAGCAGGGCAAGGACCAGCCCGGGCAGCAGAGTCCGCCACAGAACGGGCAGCAGGATCCTTCGCAGCAGAATCAACAAGGCCAACAGCAAGGGCAGCAGGGTCAGCCGCAGCAGGGTCAGCAATCGAACCCGCCGCAACAGGGCCAGCAGTCCCCTGAGCGCAATCCGCAGGCGGATGCCAAATCGTCATCCGGCAAGGATCAGTCGCCGCCACAGGGCGAAGATGCAGGCAGGCAGGAGCAGGCCGATCAAGCGCAGAGTCAGCGCATGGCCGAGGCCATGCGTCAACAACAGGCGCGCGAAGGTGAGCAGCAGAACGCGGCCGCACTGGCGGCAATGACACCTGCGCAGCGTGAGCAGCAACAGGCCGTGGAGGCGTGGATGCAGCGCGTGCCGGATGAGCCGGGCGATTTGTTGAAAGCGAAATTCCAGCTCGAATACGAGCGGCGGATGCGGGAAAAGCGATGAGAAAGAATCACACCGGCAGTGGCATGCAGCTGTGGCTGTTGCTCGGCCTGCTGGCTGTCACCGGACTGTTGCAGGCGCAGACACGTGCCTGGTTGGACCGCGACAGCATCAAGCAGAATGAGTCGGTCACGCTGACCATCGAAACCGACCAGTCCGGCAGCCCGGACTATGCGCCACTGGAAGCCGACTTCGTGCTGGGTGCACAGAACAGCAGCCGCCAGCTGCAGATGGGCGGTGGCGCTTCGCGCAACTACGCCCAGTACGCGGTGGCGCTGACACCGCGCCGCACCGGCATGCTCGACATCCCGGCGCTGCGCGTGGGGGGCGGCAGCACCACGCCTTTGTTGGTGAAGGTTGAGGAGGCACCGGTCGCCAGCCGTGACGGCAATGCAGTGGCTTTCATCGAGACCGAGGTCGATGACAAGCAGCCCTACGTGCAGCAGAGCGTGGGTGTGGTGGTGCGGCTGTACTTCGCCACCCAGCTGGCATCTGGTGAACTGGTGCTGGATACCCCGGCTGCGGCGTCGTTGCAGCGCGTTGGCGATGACCGCACTTCCGTGCGCGAAGTCGGCGGACGCCGTTACAACGTGGTCGAGCGCCGTTTCCTGTTGATTCCCGAACGCAGCGGCCCCTTGCAGGTGGCCGGCGCCCGTTTCAGCGGGCAGGGCGCAGGTGGCTTCTTTGACGATTTCTTCGGCCGCGACAATGGCCAGCTCAGCGCCCGTGGTCCCGACCAGACCTTGCAGGTGCGCGCGACGCCCGCCGGTGCAGCGCAACCGTGGCTGCCGCTGAAGAACCTGCAACTGCGCTATACCGCCGCGCCCAACAGCGGGCGTACCGGTGAGGCGATTGCGATCGAAGTGGAGGCAATCGCCAGCGGTGCCACCAAGGCACAGTTCCCGGAGTTGCCGGTGCCGTCGCTGGGCGACAACGCGCAGGTGTTCGCCGAACCACCGCAGTACGATGAAACCTTCGAGGGTTCCAGCCCGCAGTTGAAGTTGACCCGGCGCTATTCGATCGTGCCGCAGCAGGCCGGCGTGCTGAGCGTGCCGGGGATACAGATGCAATGGTGGGACGTGGCGGCAGGACAGGCGCGCAGCACCTCGCTGCCTGCGTTGTCGTTGCAGGTTGCCCAAGGCAGCAGCAGCGGCATGGTCGCGCCGCCACTGGTGCAGCCGGCAGTGGCCGGGTCTGCCGCAGTGGCTGCAGGCAACGCGCTGGCGGCGTCGCCGGACGGCGGGAGCACGTGGCTGTGGCCGGCGCTGGCGGCCGGTTTCGCCTTGTTGTGGCTGGCCACGCTGATCTGGGGGCTGTCGCGCCGGCATGCTCCAGCGGTGGCCCGCGGCGGGCCTGCAGCGCAAACGGCCAGCGCTGGTTCGCGTTACAGCACGGCAGACCTGCGCCGCGCCCTGGATGCGGGCAGCCTGGACGAGGTGGCACACATACTTGCCGCGATGGGCGGAGTGGATGGTCTCGACGCGGTGCTGCAGAAACTGGATGACCCGGCACAACGCGATGCGCTGCAACGCATGCAGCGTGCCCGCTGGGGCGGCGAGGGCGACGTGAGCGCCGCGCGAGCGCAGTTGCGCGAGGTATTCAAGGCCGGTCCGCGCTGGCGGCAAACCACAGTGGTGGAAAAACCGTTGTTGGACCCTCTCTATCCAGGACAAGGCTGAAAAAGGCGGCTGTACATCGTCTGTTAAGCTGACCCATTCTCTGGAGGGAAACCCACTTATGGCCAATGCCGCCAAGACCACCGCCAAAATGCCGTTCCACTGGAAGATAGGGATCGGCTTCGGCTTCGGTCTGCTGCTGGGCCTGATCGTGCACCTCGTCAGCCCTGACGCGGACTGGGTGCACACGGTGACCACCTATCTGACCACGCCGGTTTCCGGGCTGTTCCTGAGCCTGATCTTCATGCTGATCGTCCCGCTGATCTTCTCGGCGCTGGTGATGGGCGTGTCGGAGATGGGCGATATCCGCTCGCTGGGCCGTATTGGCTGGAAGTCACTGGCATACACGATCGTGCTGTCTGGCGTGGCCGTCCTGATCGGCCTCGTGCTGGTCAATCTGTTCCAGCCCGGCGCCGGTGTTGACCCGGCAGTAGCCGCCAAGCTGCTGGCCGAGAACGCCGAGCGCAGCAAGGCGATCGTGGCTGGCGCCGGCACCGCGCCCAAGGGCCTGGACATGCTACTGTCGATCGTTCCCGACAACGTGCTCGACGCGGCATCGGACAACGGCAAGATCCTGTCGCTGATGTTCTTCGCGCTGATGCTGGGCATCGGCATGGTGCTGTCGCCTGCGGAAAAGGTGGCTACGCTGCGCAAGGGCATCGAGGGCCTGTTCGAGATCTCGATGACCCTGATCAACCTGGTCATCCGCCTGGCGCCGTATGCCGTGGCCTGCTTCATGTTCAACCTGGCGGCCATCTTTGGCTTCGATCTGTTGATCAAGCTGGGCGCCTATGTGGGCGTGGTGGTGCTGGCACTGGCCACCCACATGTTCGTCAGCTACGGCATCGCGGTGAAGCTGGCCGGACGTTCGCCCATCCAGTTCTTCCGGCAGACCCAGGAAGCCACGGTGATGGCGTTCTCCACCGCGTCCTCCAATGCGACCCTGCCGACCGCGCTGCGCGTGGCCGACCAGATGGGCTTCCCGCACAAGGTCTCGCGCTTCGTGCTGACCGTCGGCGCTACTGCCAACCAGAACGGCACCGCGCTGTTCGAGGGCGTGACGGTGATCTTCCTGGCGCAGTTCTTCGGCGTGGACCTGAGCATCGGCCAGCAGTTCATGGTGATGGTGGTCTGCATCCTCGGTGGTATCGGTACCGCCGGTGTGCCCTCGGGCTCGCTGCCGGTGGTGGCGCTGATCTGTGCCATGGTCGGCGTCAACCCTGCCGGTATCGGCCTGATCCTGGGCGTGAACCACTTCCTGGACATGTGCCGTACCGCGCTGAACGTGACCGGTGACCTGGCCCTGACCACCCTGGTGGCGCGCGGCGAGAGTGATGACAGCATTGGAAGGCATCATCCGCAGGAGTGATTGTCTCCCGGTAGTTGTAGTGAGAAACGGCCGCCCTGTTCAGGGTGGCCGTTTTGCTTGGGCATGTTCCTGTCAGGCGAAACCAATCCAAACTACCGTCAGCTTTTACGGACTGATCCCGGCAGTCGCTTGTGGGACAATAGGCCGCCCGCAGTTCCGCGGGAGCCTCCTGATTCTGACGACCCATGACGCAGCCCACCCGCCGCCAGTTGGCGAACGCCATCCGTTTCCTTGCCGCTGATGCGGTAGAAGCCGCCAAGTCCGGTCATCCCGGCATGCCGATGGGCATGGCCGATATCGCCGAAGTGCTCTGGAACGACTATCTCCGTCACAACCCGAACAACCCGAAGTGGTTCAACCGTGACCGTTTCGTGCTGTCCAACGGCCACGGCTCGATGCTGCACTACGCGCTGCTGCACCTGAGCGGCTACGACCTGCCGATCGAAGAACTGAAGGCCTTCCGCCAGCTGGGCAGCAAGACCGCCGGCCACCCGGAGCGTCATGAAACCCCGGGCGTGGAAACCACCACCGGTCCGCTGGGTCAGGGCCTGGCCAACGCCGTGGGCTTCGCGCTGGCGGAAAAGCTGCTGTCGCAGCGCTACAACCGCCCGGAATTCGAAGTCGTCGACCACCGCACCTGGGTGTTCATGGGCGACGGCTGCCTGATGGAAGGCATCTCGCACGAAGCCGCATCGCTGGCCGGTACCTGGGGCCTGAACAAACTGGTCTGCTTCTGGGACGACAACAACATCTCCATCGACGGTGAAGTGGAAGGCTGGTTCACCGACGACACCCCGGCACGCTTCGAGTCCTATGGCTGGAACGTGGTGCGCGGTGTCGACGGCCACGATCCGGAAAGCATCAAGGCCGGCATCGAGCAGGCGCTGTCGCAGTTCGACAAGCCGACCCTGATCTGCTGCAAGACCACCATTGGTTTTGGTTCGCCGAACAAGGCCGGCCAGGAATCCAGCCACGGCGCACCGCTGGGCAAGGACGAACTGGAAGCTACCCGCAAGGCACTGAACTGGGCCTACGGTCCGTTCGAGATCCCGGAAGAAATCTACGCCGGCTGGCGCGCTGGCGGCACCGGCACCCTGCGTCAGGCCGAGTGGGAGCAGCTGTTCGACAAGTACGCTGCACAGTTCCCGGCCGATGCCGACGAACTGACCCGCCGTTCGCACGGCGAGCTGCCGGCTGACTTCATTGCCCAGGCCGATGCCTACATCGCCCAGGTGCAGGCCGAAGCGCCGAATATCGCCTCGCGCAAGGCCTCGCAGAACGCCATCCAGGCTTTCGCACCGCTGCTGCCGGAAATCATCGGCGGCTCGGCTGACCTGGCCGGCTCCAACCTGACCCTGTGGAAGGGGGCGCAGACCGTGGTCGGCGAAGACCCGCATGCCAACTACGTGCACTACGGCGTGCGTGAGTTCGGCATGAGCGCGATTGCCAATGGCCTGGCCCTGCACGGTGGTTTCCTGCCGTTCGACGCCACCTTCCTGGTGTTCAGCGACTACGCCCGCAACGCGCTGCGCATGAGCGCGCTGATCCCGGCGCATGTCATCCACGTGTTTACCCACGACTCGATCGGCCTGGGCGAAGACGGCCCGACCCACCAGCCGGTGGAACACGTGTCCTCGCTGCGCTACATCCCCAACAACGATGTGTGGCGTCCGTGTGATGCGGCCGAATCGGCGGTCAGCTGGAAGGCTGCCATCGTCCGCAAGGACGGCCCGAGCTGCCTGATCTTCAGCCGCCAGAACCTGGCCCCGCAGCCGCGTACGGCCGAGCAGGTGCAGCAGATTGAACGCGGTGGTTACGTGTTGGCTGACGCCGCCGGTACCCCGGACGTGATCCTGATCGGCACCGGTTCGGAAGTGGGTCTGGCCGTGGCTGCCAAGGCCGAGCTGGACGCTGCCGGCATCAAGACCCGCGTGGTGTCGATGCCGTGCACCGACGTGTTCGACCGCCAGGACGCTGCTTACCGCGAGTCCGTGCTGCCGAACGCCGTGCGCAAGCGTGTTGCCGTCGAAGCCGGCGTCACCGGTTTCTGGCGCCAGTACGTGGGCCTGGACGGTGCAGTCATCGGTCTGGACACCTTCGGCGCATCGGCCCCGGCCGACAAGCTGTACAAGCACTTCGGCATCACCACCGAAGCGGTTGTGGCAGCGGCCAAGGCGCAGATCGCAGGCTGATAGTCCTACATCACAAGATTGGACAGAGGCCGGGGAAACCCGGCCTTTGTTTTGGCTTCGCCCCAACTGTAGTGCCGAGCCATGCTCGGCAGGGGGCTTTCCCAGCGAAAGGCAACCCCTCCCCAACCCTCCCCTTCGCTGCGCGAAAGGGAGGGGGCAGATCTGTAGTGCCGAGCCATGCTCGGCAAGGGGCTTTCCCAGCGAAAGGCAACCCCTCCCCAACCCTCCCCTTCGCTGCGCGAAAAGGAGGGAGCAAAACTGTAGTGCCGAGCCATGCTCGGCAGGGGCTTTCCCAGCGAAAGGCAACCCCTCCCCAACCCTCCCCTTCGCTGCGCGAAAGGGAGGGGGCAGATCTGTAGTGCCGAGCCATGCTCGGCAGGAGCTTTCCCGGTATTCCGACCAATGTGGGAGCGGCGTAAGCCGCGAAGCTGAGAACCCTTTGGCTATCGACGGCCTTTGCCGATTGTCAGCTTCGCGGCTTACACCGCTCCTACAAAACCCAGGCTTCCCGGCGTGCGATCAAATTGCGATGCACACCATCAAGCTTTCCCGGCACTCCGCGCCAGACCAACCCGCAGCAAACCGGCATTGAGCCGCTCGCCAAAATTGGCCGGCCGCTCCAGTCCCATCCGCTGCATGTACATTGCATCGTTCTCGGCGGGCGCTTGCCGCAAGGCTGCGACGACGGTACGCAGCTTGCCTATCGGCGTCGCAGTCGCTGATTTCAGCCAGCCCAAGGCGCGTACCAGATCCTGTTCAACGGCATCAAAGTCACTGCCCAGCGGGTAGTCCGGCAGACTGCCATCGGCACGGAATGGGGCAAGTTTCGCGCGCAGCGCCTCGGCGCGGTTCTGTTGCCACTGTGCTGGCGCGCTGAAGTTGGCAGCGAGTTTCTTCGAGGCCTTGGCCTGCTCCAACAGCGCCGGCTGGAATGCTGCATCGGTGATGCTGGTCATCGCGACCACGCAATCCTCGTCGGTCAGGTTGCGCAGGTCGGCAATGCCGTACTCGTTGACGAAGACATCGCGCAGGTGGCGCGGAATGGTGGTGTGTCCGTAGTTCCAGCGCACATTGGATTGTGGCTTGCCGCCATCCTCGCGCACGGCACGGAACATCAACACGCTGCGTGCATCGGGCAGGGCATGCGCCATCGCCACGAAGTTGTACTGGCCACCGACGCCGGAGACCACGCGGCCATCTTCCAATGCATCCGATGCCGCTGCGCCAAGCGCGCTGGCGATCATGCAGGAGTTGAAGAAGCGCGCATCGCGGCGCTGCAGGCGTTCCAAGGCCTCGTTGCCGCCGTAGAGCTGGTTGATCTCGCTGATGCGGCGCATGCCGATGGCAGCGCGTTCGGCATCGGGGAGATTGCGCAGCCAGTCGTAGAACTCGGCTGAGCCCAGGTAGAAGGCGCCGTGCAGGTACTCGCCTTCGCGTGCAAGCCGGCCGCGGTCACCATTGCTGGCAGTGCCGTCGGCCAGGCGCTGCATCAGGCCAAGATCGTCATGCACCTTGCGCCAGATCACGCCGGTCTGCACCAGCTTGCGGAAGCCTTCGTTGAGCATCTCGCTGCAGCCATACAGGCCGATCTCGAACGGCCCCAGCCCACCCGCTTCGTGCACCAATGGGTGCTCGGCGATCTGCGGATCGAGCGCGTGCAGGATCTGCCGATA
Source organism: Stenotrophomonas sp. STEN063 (assembly GCF_056854515.1). NCBI lineage: Bacteria > Pseudomonadati > Pseudomonadota > Gammaproteobacteria > Lysobacterales > Lysobacteraceae > Stenotrophomonas > Stenotrophomonas sp. STEN063. The sequence continues at coordinate 41,807 of NZ_JBXFWF010000020.1, read as the reverse complement.
GCGTGCGTTGTCGGTATGCCGCAGCACCAGCGCATGGCTGAGTGCGTCGGCCAGCGTGCCGATACCGATCTGCAAGGTGCCGCCGTCGCGCACCAGGGTGCTGGCGTACAGGCCGATGGCGTAGTCGGCATCGCTGACCGGCTGCCGCGGCAGGCCAAACAGCCGTGGGTAGGGACCGGGCGGGGTGATCACCAGATCGAAGAAGTCCGGATCAACGGCGGCGGTGCCGCCCAGCCACGGCAGTTGCGGATCAATCTCGGCAATCAACAAGGGCTTGGGCAGGCCGCGCTTGGCGATGGCATCCAGTGTGTCCTGGGTGATGTCGTTGTTGCACGACAGCGACAGCTGGTTGCTGCCTTCGCGGTAGGCCACTTTCTGCACGATCGCATTCGGCGCGCGTTGCGCCACCGCATCGGCGGCATGCGTGTAGTTGAGGCTGGTGTAGTAGCGCTGCGCCTGCGTCGACCGCAAGAGCGCGCCGGATTGCATGTAGAACTCTTCCACCTGCACATGTGCAGGCAACGCATCGCGGGCGATAGCGTCGGAGTAGGCAAGGCGCGGGAAGTCGGCGCCGAAGTGGCGCTCGACGAACGGGCGCATGAAGCGTGCTTCCAAGCCATCGCCTTTGGCCTGCGGCGGGTTCAGTGACAGCGCGGTATACAGCTGCAGGGGCCGCGCCGGGTCGTGTTCGATACGCGCGTACAAGGCATTGAGCAAACGGTGCGGTTTGCCCAGCGCCAGTGGGGCGCCGATGCGCAGTGGGCCTTGGATGTTGCTCAGCAGCCAGTCCACGGCGGCGTCGAGGTCGGTCACGTGATGGGGCATGGTGTCCGGTATCTGCGGGGATATCGGCATTACAGCATGTCCCCCCTGAATCACTTGGTGAGGGCTTGACAGGGCTTTCGTTTACTCGTGTAATCGTAAAAAATTACAGGCGTAAACGATGATCCGTATCAGCGAGGCCGAGGCCGTTGTCATGGAAGTCCTCTGGGGGCAGCACCCGCTGTCTGCAGACGAGGTCATCGCGCGACTGCCCGGCGGCAATGACTGGGCCGAGGCCACGGTCAAGACCCTGCTCAACCGCCTGCTCAACAAGGCGGCGATCAGTGCAACCAAGGAAGGGCGGCGCTTCCTGTACACGCCGCTGGTGCAGCGCGATGCCTGGTTGCTGGAGGAGAGCAGCAGCCTGATCGAGCGCCTGTTTGATGGCCGGGTTGCGCCGCTGGTCGCCCATTTCAGCCAGCACCAGCGGCTCAGCCGCGAGGACGTGGCCGAGCTGCGCAAACTGCTGGAGGGGCTCGACGATGAGCAGCACTGAGATCCTTGCGCTGCTGCTGAAGACCACCTTGGCCAGCAGTGCGGCGGTTGCGCTGGCGCTGATCCTGCGCCGGCCGCTGCGGCGCTGGCTCGGGGCAAGTGCTGCTTACCTGCTGTGGTTGCTGTTGCCGGCGACGCTGCTGGCGGTGCTGTTGCCGGCACCACGGGTTGCGGCGGTGCCGATGCGGGTCAGCGAGGTGGCGGTACAGGTCGGGCAGGCAGTAGTTGCTGGTCCTGCCGAGATTGCGCATTGGCCGCTGTGGCTGTGCTGCGCATGGTTGGCCGGAGGGCTGTTGATGGCGGTGCATCTGTATCGCCAGCAGAGGAGTTTCCAGCGCGGGCTGGGGCTGCTCAGCCAACGCGATGACGGCCTGTGGCAGGCGCAGGCAGTGGCGGGCTTGCCTGCGGCGATGGGTTTGTTGCGACCGCGGATCGTGTTGCCCGCTGGCTTCGAGCAACGCTATCTGCCGATCGAGCAGCAACTGGTGCTGTTGCACGAACGCGTGCATCTGCAACGCGGCGACATCGCGATCAACGCGTTGCTGGCGTTGTTGCAGTGCCTGTACTGGTTCAACCCGCTGTTGTTGTTCGCACTGCGTTGCTGCCGCGAAGACCAGGAATTGTCCTGCGATGAACGCGTGATTGCCCGGGTGTCGGGTGCACGCCGCAGTTACGGCGAGGCCATGCTCAAGACCGGACTGGCCGCGTCCCCGTTGCCGGTGGGGTGTCACTGGCAGAACCATCATCCATTGAAGGAGCGTATTGCCATGTTGAAGCGTCCCGTACCGGGCAGGAAGCAGTGGTGTGCCATGTTGGTGCTGTCGTTGGGCTTGTCGACCGCTTTCGGCTATGCCGCCTGGGCCGCGCAGCCGGGCAAGGCAGTGTCCTCGTCCTCGTCGACGTCCACGTCTTCTTCTTCATCGACATCCACAACGACCGGCAAGGGCACGGTGTACGCAACCTTCGTGGAAGCGACGCTGGAAGGCACCAGGCAGCGCTTCGAGCTGCAGCAATCGGCAGGCACGCCGTTTTCCTTCAGTGCCAGCTCGGACAAGGGCGTGCAGTGGGCAGCGGAGTTCACCCTGCAGCCGGCCGCCGACGGCATGCTCACGCTGAAAGGCACGCTGAAGGCAAACGGGGACCTGATTTCGTCGCCGACCTTGCTGATCAAGCCCGATGTGGCCGCAGGCATCGAAGTATCCACCGCCGACGGGCGCTCGACCTGGGCACTGGAGCTGCGTTCGATCGCCTTGGCGGCGGGGGACCCCGCCATCGTATCGGCAGCTTCCGGCAAGGCCGAGCAGGTCGGCTTGCCGAATGCCGGGCGGATGCCGCCGCCCAGTTATCCGCGCGCTGCGATCGACAGTGGCACCAGTGGCAAGGTGGTGCTGCGTATCGCGGTGGATGCCGAAGGCCGGGCGACCGACGTCGTCGTCACCGAGGCGCATCCCAAGGGAGTGTTCGAGGAAGTGTCGATTGCCGCTGCAAGGCAGTGGCGTTTCACCCCGGCGATGAAGGACGGCAAGCCGGTCGCCGGCCTCATCCGGGTGCCGATCTCGTTTGATATGGACGAAGAAGAAATGCACTACACCGAAACCCAGAGCAGGAGCTGAGGTGCGCGGGCATGCGGTGATGCTGGTGGTGTTGCTGCTTGCAGGTTGTGCGACGCAGCCAGCGAAAGAACAGGCGAGCAGCAGTTTCAACCTCAACCAGCACCGGCAGATGCTGTCGCCCGAGTCATCCGGCGGTGCGGGCGAGATACAGCCCTATCAGTTGGCCGCAACGGAAAGCTTCCGCATGCCGGTTGCCGTAAGTGTCGATGATCCGGTGTTGCCGTCGGAGTACGCAAAACGTTCGCTGGATGCCACCACGGTATGCGTGAATGTCATCCTTGATGCGCAGGGGCGGGTGGAACGCAGTGCGCCGCTGTTGGCGCATTCGGCCTGTGGCGCGGGAAGTGACGCGGCCAACGCAGGCCTGCTGCAGGCGGCGCTGGCAGCCACTTCCGGTTGGTTGTTCGAGCCGGCTGCGGTCTGTTACTACGCGGCTGGTGTAACGGCACCGTCGAACGGGGACTGCAGCACTGCCTCACGCATCGAGACGGTGCCGGTAACCCTGGCTTATGCCTTCACCTTTGAAGTGGTGGAGGGCAGGGCGCAGGTTCGGAGGCAGGACAGCCTGCACTGAAAGCACGCCTGCTTCGGTGCAGGCGTGTTTCCCCTCAGGGAGTATCGAGCAGCCGGTTCAACAAGGCGGCCAGCTGTTCGCCGCCCAGACGAAGCTGTGCTTCGGCAACCGGCTCCCACACAGCGGTATAACGCTCGTCGATCTTGTGACCGTCCGGGTACAGGCCCTTGCGGGTAGCGATGCGGCAGGTCTGCTCGGCCCACAGGGCGGGATCGCGTTGCAGGTCTGGCGCGTGCACACCGCTGGGGGCGGGCAATGCCTGCAGGCGCTGCAGGAACTGGTCGTCGTTCAGCTGCAGCGGATAGAACATGCCACTGTCCCAGACCGAGTGCAGGTTGGTACCGCGGCCATTGAATTGCAGCTGGTAGTTGTTGCCGCCGCGGTCGTGCCCATAGCCGGCGTGCAGGGGTTGGTGCAGGTCGCCGACCAGGTGAACGACGAACTTGAGCGCCTGCAGGCGTTCGGCGTCGCTGAGCTGGCGGTTGGCCAGGATTTCACTTTGCTGCTGCAGGGCACCCACCACGCAGTTGCCGTTGCGGCAGTGCTTGGTAGGGGAGAAGTTGCAGCCGTCTTCAGCCATGTTGACGTAGTGCCAGCCGGCCGACTTCTTGCCCAGATCGGGGTCGTTCGCGCGCAGCTGGTCTGCCCACGGCGCGATGCTGCTGAGGCTGGCGCCGGGCTCGCTCGCCAACAGTCGATCGATTTCGGCCTTGGCCTGGGGATCCAGGCGGGTTTCGGCGACCCGTGCGACCAGGCGGTGGCCTTGCGCGCCCCATGCCAGTGCCTGGCCGGGGAGGGTTGCGGAGACAGCGATGGCGATGCCCAGTGCCGGCATCAGGAGACGGTGGAGCTTGTTCATGCCGCCATTCTAACGGCTGCGCCGCCATCGGCTACGTGCGCCAGATGGCGAAACACGCCCCCGGTTGTGGCCGGGGGCGTGTTTGCTGGGGGAGGGCAATATCTACTTGCCCAGCAACTGCGGCCAGCCTCAGAACTTGAAGACGTATGCCACGCCGTACACCAGCGGATCGATCTTGGCGGTGCCCAGCTTGTTGCCGTTGACCTTCACCTTGGTGTCGATGTCGGCCCAGCGCATGTCAACGCGCAACGCGCCCTTGTCGCTGACGGCGAAGTCCAGGCCGGCGTGGGCAGCCAGGCCCCACGAGTCTTCCAGCTTGAGCTTGGTGCCAGCCAGCGCGCCCTTGCTGTCGGTGCTGAAGAACTTGGTGTAGTTCACGCCCAGGCCGACAAACGGAGTGACCTTGCTGCTGTTGGTGAAGTGGTACTGCAGCGAGACCACCGGCGGCAGCTGCTTGGTTTCGCCGACCTTGCCGACGCCGTCGATGCTGACGTCGTGCTTGAACGGCAGCGCCGCCAGCACTTCGATGCCCACGTTGTCGGCGACGAAGTATTCAAAGGTCACGGTCGGCTTGACGTCGCTGTCGACCTTGGTGGACAGCTTGCCCAGGCCCAATGCGGCGCCGTTCAGATCGCCGGCATCGGACGTCGGGTCAACCGCGTGGACGCCGACGCCCAGGGTCCAATCGCCCTTGGACTGGGCCATTGCGGGAGCGGCGGCAGCCAGGGACACGGCGGCGGCCATGGCGGAGAGCAGCAGGGCGGAGGTCTTGCGCATGTGTAATTCCGTTGCTTGGTGGAGGTGGCGCCAGTGTCCGGTCAGCGCCCGGGTACCGCTTTGATCCTGATCAAACAGGGGTTTGCGCTCAGCTGGCGCTCAGCTGCGGTGGTAGGGCCGATGGCCACGGGGCGGGCATGGGTCCTGTTAGAATGGCGTCCCCTTTCCACCCCGCCGCAACGGTTTTGCGGCTGCAGGAGCTTGTGAACATGGCAATCAAGGTCGGCATCAACGGTTTCGGTCGCATCGGGCGCAATGTGCTGCGTTCGGCAGTGTTGAACTTCGGCAACGACATCGAGATCGTGGCCATCAATGATCTGCTGGAGCCGGATTACCTGGCCTACATGCTCAAGTACGACTCCGTGCACGGCCGTTTCAAGGCCGACGTGGAAGTGTCGGGCAGCGACCTGCTGGTCAACGGCAAGAAGATCCGCCTCACCCAGGAACGCGACCCGGCCAACCTGAAGTGGGACGAAGTGGGCGTGGACGTGGTGATCGAGTCCACCGGCCTGTTCCTGACCAAGGAAACCGCGCAGAAGCACCTGGACGCGGGCGCCAAGAAGGTGATCCTGTCGGCCCCGTCCAAGGACGACACGCCGATGTTCGTGTTCGGCGTGAACCACAAGACCTACGCTGGCCAGAGCATCGTCTCCAACGCCTCGTGCACCACCAACTGCCTGGCCCCGCTGGCCAAGGTCATCAATGACAAGTGGGGCATCAAGCGTGGCCTGATGACCACCGTGCACGCTGCCACCGCTACCCAGAAGACCGTTGATGGTCCGTCCAACAAGGATTGGCGCGGCGGCCGCGGCATCCTGGAAAACATCATTCCGTCCTCCACCGGTGCTGCCAAGGCCGTGGGCGTGGTGATCCCGGAATTGAACAAGAAGCTGACCGGCATGAGCTTCCGCGTGCCGACCTCGGACGTGTCGGTGGTCGACCTGACCGTCGAGCTGGAGAAGGAAGCCACTTACGCTGAAATCTGCGCCGAAGTGAAGGCACAGAGCGAGGGCGCGCTGAAGGGCATCCTCGGTTACACCGAAGACAAGGTGGTTGCCACCGACTTCCGTGGCGAGACCCACACCTCCGTGTTCGACGCCGAAGCCGGCATCGCCCTGGACGGCACCTTCGTCAAGCTGGTCAGCTGGTACGACAACGAGTGGGGCTACTCCAACAAGTGCCTGGAAATGGTGCGCGTCGTCGCCGCCTGATCCACGCAAAAGCTGCAAGCAGAACGGGCGCCGAAAGGCGCCCGCTCTGCATTCAAAGCCCTCCCTTTCAGCGCAGGCGAAAGGGGGTGAAGAAGGCCGCTTGCACGCCAGTGGCGTGCAGCCTGATGAACGACCGAAGGCTGCTGGCGCGTACCTTGCGCGGGCTTGAGCGTGATGGTGATGCCGGGGAAGTCTCGCTGGAAGCCTGGCGCTGTCCACTCGCCACCCGACAATCGAGCCGACGCCAGTGTTGCGCGAGCAGCGTTCGGTGTGGGAGCGGCGCAAGCCGCGAAGCTGAGGCGGCTGAAACCCTTGGTATGCATGCCATCTGATGATCTACCAGCTTCGCGGCTTACGCAGCTCCCACAAAAGTGCAGTCTGGGGCTCAACGCGGCGCAAACGCCCGGGCTGAAAGCATTGCGCGGCAAGGCGCGGGCTGAAGCTGACTGGGGGCGTCTTGCGTTTTCAGGTGGCGCGGATAAGGTGATGCAGCACGTTCAGGTGCACAAGGATGATCAATGGACGAGGGTTGGGTGTTGTTGATTGTGCTGCTGGTACTGGCCGCACTGGCGATGCCGGTGTTGCTGGTGGCTGCCCTGGTATCGGTGTCCTCGCTCAAGCGCCGCGTGGCAGCGCTGGAGGAGCGGTTGGATGCTGGCGAGACGGAAGCAGCACCACGCAGGCAGCGCGCCGAGGCGATCAGGCCCTACGCCTGGGCGGAGCCCGAGCCTGGCCCCGAGCCCGAGACAGATGAAGCCGTGGTCGAGCCGCTGGCGGTTGCATCGCCGCCGCACCCGGTCGAACCCGTCGCTGCGTCGCCAGCACCGCCGCCGTTGCCGCCCAGGGCAGATCCGCTCGATCCACTGGCAGGCGAGCCGCCCCGCCCCATTCCTGCCCGCCGCGAACCGCCGCCGGAGCAGACCTGGACGCCGGTTGAGCCTGCCGAACCGAACTTCGTCGAACGCGCGCTTGCCTACGCCAAACAGTGGCTGACCAGTGGCAATGTGCCGGTCAAGGTCGGCATGCTGGTGCTGCTGGCCGGTGTTGCCGCACTGTTGAAGTACGCAAGCGACCAGGGCTGGTTCGTGGTGCCGCCGAGCCTGCGCTTGGCCGGCATCAGTGCCGCTGCGCTGGCGGGTCTGGTATTCGCGTGGCGCAAGCGCGAGAGCCATCGCACCTTCGCCCTGGCGATGCAGGGCGGCATGATCGGCATCCTGTTGCTGGTGGTGTTCTCCGCCTGCAAGAACTACGGAATGATCGGCACTGGCGCCGCATTTGCGTTGAGTGTGGTGTTGATCGCCGGCCTGTCGGTGATGGCGGTTCTGCAGGAAAGCAGAACCCTGGCCATTCTCGGTGTACTGGCTGGCTTCATGGCGCCGATCTGGTTGTCCGACGGCAGTGGCAATCATGTGGCCCTGTTCTCGTACTACGCGCTGCTCAATGCCGGCATCTTCGCCATCGCCTGGGTGCGGCCGTGGCGCATCCTCAACTTGCTGGGGTTTGCCTTCACCTGGGGCATTGGCACGGCCTGGGGCGTGTTGAGGTACACCCCGGCCAATTTCAACAGCACCGAGCCATTCCTGGTGTTGTTCTTCGTGTTTTATCTGTTGTTGCCCTTGTTGTATGCCCGCAAGGCCAGCAGCGCTGGCAGTGCGCGCATCGATGGCTGCCTGTTGTTCGGTACGCCGCTGGTCGCATTCTCGTTGCAGGCAGCATTGCTGCACGGCGATCGCATGCCCTTGGCGTTCTGTGCACTGGGCGTGGCGGCGTTGTACGCAGTATTGGCGCGCGCGTTGATCAACAACGAGCGCATGAATGTGCTGGCACGTGGCTATGCGATTCTCGCAGTCGGATTCGCCACCTTGGCGGTACCTTTGGCCCTGTCGGCCAAGGCAACCGCATCGGTATTCGCGCTGGAAGGTGCGGGTCTGGTCTGGCTGGGCTTGACCCAGGACCGTCGTCTGGCCCGCTGGACGGGTCTTGGCCTGCAACTGGCCGCTGCCGGGGCCTTGGCGATTGGTGTGTCGGGCAGCCATCTCGGCGCGACGACTGCCATCGCCAACGCCGCCTTCATGGGTGCCTTGCTGATCGCCGTGGCCGGCTTCGCCACCGCATGGTGGTACCGAAGTGCAGGCAATCTGCAGGTGGCGACGGTGGCCTACCTGTGGGCGTTGGCCTGGTGGCTGGGCAACGTGATCCTGGAGATCGGTGATTTCGTCGAGGTCGACAGTCGCCTGCACGCGGTCTTGCTGCTACTCGGTGTGACCGGTTGGCTGGCGGCGGAAGTGCAGCGGCGTGCGCCTGCGTTGGCGCTGTCCCTGACCACGCTGGGCGGTTTGTTGATGGCCTTCCCGGTCGCCTTCCTGCAGGTGTCCGAGTACGGGCAGCCGTTCGCAGGCTACGGAGCGATTGCGTGGGCGATCTTTGCTGCCTTGGGTGTGCGCAGCCTGATGTGCCTGCGCGCTGGCAGCGGCAAGGTTGCTGGTTTGGCGCAGTTGGCCTGGTGGTTGCTGTGGCCGACCGTGTTGTCGCTGTTGGCCTGGCATATCGGCGACCGCTTCGCGCTGGCCGAGGGCTGGGTGGGCATGTTGCTGGCGCTGCCGTGGCTGCTGCTGGCGGTGTTGTCGATGTATCGCTGGGCGTGGTTGTCGCAGCCCTTGGGGGCGGCGTTTGATGGCTATCGCAAGGCCTTGCAGATCGCTGTGTTCGCAGCACTTGGCCTGTGGTGGCTGACATCGTTGGCCAGTGCTGGTTCGGCTGCGCCATTGCCGTGGATCGTCGTACTCAACCCGCTGGAACTGGCGGAGATCGCCGTGCTTGCCTTGCTGGCGATGCGCCTGCGCCAGAGCGGTGGCGCAGCGGTGTTGCCGATGCAACTGGTTGGTACGGCGGTGGCTGCGCTGGTGCTGGTGACGGTGATGACGCTGCGAGCGGTGCATCACTGGGGTGATGTGCCGTGGAGTGACAGTCTGCTTGGCACGAAACTGGCGCAGACCAGCCTGACCGTGGTCTGGAGCCTGCTGGGCGTGGTTGGCTGGATTTCCGGCTCGCGTCGCGGCCAGTGGGGGTTGTGGTTGGCCGGCGCAATCCTGATGAGCGTGGTGTTGGCCAAGCTGCTGCTGATCGATCGCGGCAACCTGGGTGACCTGCTCGGTATCGGCGCCTTCATCGCTTACGGACTGCTGTGCACCCTGGTGGGCTGGCTGGCGCCGGCACCGCCACGAAGGCAGGGTGCTGGAACAAACAACGAGGAAACAACCGCATGATCAAGCGCCTGCTGGTACTGGCCTTGTTGCCTTTCAGCGCAATTGCAGCCGATGACTTCGCCCGCCAATGGCCGCTGCAGTTGTCCCTGCCCGATGCTGGCGCCTACCGGGTGCCGCTGGATGCATCGGTGTATGCCGCCGTGCATTGGCGTGACCTGCGCGATGTGCGGGTGATCGATGCTGATGGCAAGCCGGTGGCCAGTGCGGTGTACGCGGCTGCAACGCCGCTGGGCGGCGCGCTGCGCATCGCACCCTTGCAATGGTTTGCATTGCCTGGGGCCAGCGCCGGTGGTGATGACGACCTGAGCGTCGTGGTGGAACGCGATACCGCTGGCAAAGTGGTGTCGATCCGCAATTCTGTGGGCACGGCAAGGGCGGCGGGGAGCGCTGACCCGGTATGGCTGGTCGACCTGGGTGACGAGGCGGGCAAGCTGCACAAACTGCTGGTCGATTGGAGTGACACCGCGGCGACGCTGGATCTTGGTTATCGCCTCGAAGGCAGCGATGACCTGCGTGGCTGGCAGGTGCTGGATCCGCAGGTGCGGCTGGTGCAGCTGCGCAACCAGGACAACGAGCTGCGCAGCAACAGCATCAAGGTTGAATCAGGGCTGCGCTATCTGCGTCTGGTACCTCTGCAGCGCAGCGGCGCGCCGCAGTTGCAGGGCCTGCGCGGTGAGTTCGCTGATGCGGTCGAGGTTGGCGATTGGCAATGGCAGGAACTGCAGGCGGCTGCCGGCGGCAATGGCAAGGATGGCTATCTGTACCGCCTGCAGGGCCGATTCCCGGTGCAGCGCCTGGATGTGGTGATGCCGCCGAACAGCGCGGTGAGCTGGACGGTCTCCAGTCGCGACGAAGATCGCGCGCGCGCTGCCGATGGTGAACCGGTGTGGCAGACACTGACCACGGGCTGGAATGCATGGAACCTCAGTCAGGCAGGAAAACAGCAGCGTTCACCGCCGTTGGAAACCTCGGGCATCGTCGATGACAGACAGTGGCGCCTGCAGGCCGAGCCCGGCGCGGTGCCTGCTGCCGCGCCAACGTTGCGGCTGGGTTATCGCCCTGGCAGCGTGGTGTTTCTTGCGCAGGGTCGCGCGCCTTACCTGCTGGTCGCAGGCAGCGCGGACGAGGGCAAGGCGCAGGCGGCATTGGATCCGATGTTGGCAGCCTTGCGCGCGCACAACGGCGCGCAATGGCAGCCGGTCGCGGCAACGCTGGGCGCGGGCGCACAGCGCGCCGGTGATGCTGCCTACCAGCAGGCCGAAGCCCCGCGTGATTGGAAGAACATCGTGTTGTGGTCGGTGCTGGTACTCGGTGCAGCAGCAGTAGCGGGTTTTGCATTCAGCCTGATCCGCAGCAGCCGCACAGGAAAAAAAGACACCTGACGTAGTGCCGAGCCATGCTCGGCAGAGGCCTTCACACGCGCAGTCAGCAGGCTTCTCTCCCTCCCTTTCGCAAAGCGAAGGGGAGGGCCGGGGAGGGGTTGCTTTTTGCGCTGTTGATTTATCTGCTTCGCGGCTTACGCCGCTCCCACAAGTAGTGTGGGTTGCTGGTGAGGCCTGCAGCCGAGCATGGCTCGGCGCTACAGTTTGAAATCCTGGTGCAGCAGGCCGTAGATGGCGCTGTCGCAGATCTCGCCGTTTACCTGCCAGCGCTCACGGAGCAGGCCTTCGCGGACGAAGCCGAACCTTTCGACGAGGCGACAGGAGGGCAGGTTGCGCGGGTCGATGTCGGCCTCGATGCGGCGCAGCCCCAGATCGTTGAAGACGTAGCCCAGCACCAGCTGCAGGGCTTCGCTGGCCAGGCCGCGGCCCTGCCTGTCGGGGTGCAGGCTGTAACCGATCTCGGCACGGGCCTGTATCAGGTCCATGTGGAAGATGGCGCTGCTGCCTATCAACAGGTCGCTGTCCGCGTCGGCAATGGCCCAGACCAGCATGTCCAGTTCACGCCGCTGGCGCTGGATGTCGGCGATCTTCTGTTCGGCCTGTTCCAGTTCGGTCCAGGCCGGGTAGCTCCAGTAGCGCATCACCCGGGCATCGCCATGAATGGCGAACTGCGCTGCAGCGTCGCCATCCCGGACTTCGCGCAGGCGCAGGCGGGGGCTGGACAGTTCGGGTTGCGGCAGGCGTGGTGACATCCGGTGCACCTTGGGTTTGCCCCATCAGGCAGGGCGGGCGAGAATTGCGGTTTCCCCCATCTTTGCGGAGCTGATCCTGCCATGTCCATCGTTCGCATGACCGACCTCGACCTTTCCGGCAAGCGCGTACTGATCCGCCAGGATTTGAACGTGCCGATCGACGAGAGGGGCAAGATCACCTCCGAGCAGCGCATCACCGCCTCGCTGCCGACCCTGAAGCTGGCACTGGAGAAGGGCGCCGCTGTATTGGTGACCTCGCACCTGGGCCGTCCCAAGGAAGGCGTGTGGAGCGAAGCCGATTCGCTGGCGCCGGTGGCCAAGCGTCTGTCCGAGCTGCTGGGCGTGGATGTGCCGCTGGTCAAGGACTGGGTGGACGGCGTAGCCGTGGCCCCGGGCCAGATCGTGCTGCTGGAGAACTGCCGCATGAACGTGGGTGAGGGCAAGGACGATGAGGCGCTGTCGCAGAAGTACGCCGCGCTGTGCGACGTGTTCGTGATGGACGCCTTCGGTACCGCACACCGCGCACAGGCCTCGACCCATGGCGTGATTCGTTTTGCTCCGGTTGCTGCTGGCGGTCCGCTGCTGATGGCCGAGCTGGATGCGCTGGACAAAGCGCTGGCCAACCCGGCACGCCCGCTGCTGGCGATCGTGGCTGGTTCCAAGGTGTCGACCAAGCTGGAACTGCTGTCCAGCCTGGTCAGCAAGGTCGACCAGCTGATCGTCGGTGGCGGCATCGCCAACACCTTCATCGCGGCCGAAGGCCATGGCGTGGGCAAGTCGCTGGTCGAGAACGACCTGCTCGACACCGCGCGCAAGATCGATGCCGACGCCAAGGCCCGCGGCGCCGAGATCCCGCTGCCGACCGACGTGGTGGTGGCGCCCGCATTCGCGGCTGACGCCCCGGCCACGGTCAAGGCGGTCGATGCGGTCGGCGCCGATGACATGATTCTGGATATCGGCCCGCAGACTGCCGCGCAGTACGCCGAACTGATCGCGAAGGCTGGCACCGTGGTCTGGAACGGTCCGGTCGGTGTGTTCGAGTTCGATGCGTTCGGCAAGGGTACGGAAGCACTGGCCAAGGCCATCGCCAGCTCCAATGCGTTCTCGATCGCCGGCGGTGGTGACACCCTGGCCGCGGTCGACAAGTACGGCATCGCCAAGCAGGTGAGCTACATCTCCACCGGCGGCGGCGCGTTCCTGGAGTTCCTGGAAGGCAAGACCTTGCCGGCGGTGGCAGCGTTGGAGGCTCGCGGCCAGTGAGCCGCGACGTTTTCTTCTTCGATCTCGACGGCACGCTGATTGATTCGGCCGTCGGCATCACCCGCTGCGTGGCCTATGCACTGGAACAGATGGAGCATCCGGTGCCGGGTGATGCCGAGCTGCGCAAGTGGATCGGCCCGGCGCTGCGTACCAGCTTCACTCCGGTATTCGGCGACGCCCTGCGCGTGGAGCGGGCGGTGGAGTTGTACCGCGAGCGTTTCGATGAGCATGGCTGGAAGGAGCACGACATCTATGCCGGTATCGGTGATGTCGTGCAGGGCCTGCACGCGGCCGGCCATCGGCTGGCCGTGGTCACCGCCAAGAACGAGCCGCATGCACGGCGCATCGTCGAGCATCTGCCATTTGGTGGCTGCTTCGAGGACGTCATCGGTGCGACCGAAGATGGGTCGCGCAGCCACAAGCCGGAGTTGATCGCCGAGGCCTTGCAGCGTCTGCAATTGCAGGCGCCGCAGTGCTGGATGATCGGCGACCGGCGCATGGACATCGAAGGCGCGCGTCACCACGGCATGCGCAATGTCGGTGTGTTGTGGGGCTTTGGTGGTCGTGAGGAGCTGGTTGCTGCCGGGGCTGGCGCGTTGGCGGCTACGCCGGATGAGTTGGCGGCGGTGTTGCGCGGTTGATTGAAAGGCTTTGGTTTTCGCGGCTCCTGCAGCCGGAGCCGCGATGGTTCCAGTACACATAAAAAGCTGATTCGTCATTCCCGCGCAGGCGGGGTTTTCAACCGACGAATGTCGGGTCATCGCTCTTGGCTTTTTGGCTTTGATGTGGATTGGGTACGAGCGGCGTAGTTCAAGGTGAAGAGCGGGGAGCGATGACCCGACATTCGTCGGTTGAAAACCCCGCCTGCGCGGGAATGACGATCTGAAGGGTCTCTGGGAAAGCCTCCTGGCCTTCGCTGCCCACCCGCTTCACTTGTCGCCCGATGTCCTCGGCATGTCTCCGCTGCCAGCTTTTTCTGCTGCAAAGCAGCACGATTTCTCTTCAAGCCAACACGCAGCAGCAACATTCGCATGTTGAGCTATCTCTCCTGCTTATTGACCTATGCAAGCCAGCTATAGGTCCCGCGTTGTCATACCGTACGGTATGTCCAGATCGACTGTCTGGCCTGTCTTTGGGACACAGCAGAAAGTGTCGTATGAAATCGTATGCGACATCGTTGTCATGCAATGGATGTGCTACTTTCGGCGGTCTATTAGGGAGACCACGCACAATGATTGAACGTCAGCGCCGCACCAAGATCCTCGCCACCCTCGGGCCGGCAACTGACGCGCCAGGGGTGCTGGACGATCTGTTCCGCGCCGGCGTCAACGTTGTGCGTTTGAACTTCTCCCACGGCGATCCGTCCGGCCAGGCCAAGCGTGCCGCCGACGTGCGCGCCGCCGCCCAGCGCGTGGGTGTGGAAGTCGGCATCCTGGCTGACCTGCCGGGCCCGAAGATCCGCATCGAGCGTTTTGCCGAAGGCAAGATCTCGTTGAAGGCCGGCGACCGTTTCGACCTGATCGCCAGCACCTCGGCACCGGCCGGTGACACCAGCCAGGTGGGCGTGAGCTACCTCGGCCTGCCGCAGGACGTGGCGCCGGGCGACGTGCTCCTGCTCGACGATGGCCTGATGCAGCTGCAGGTCGTGGAAGTGCAGGGTGAGCGCATCATCAATACCGTGCTCAACGATGGCGTGCTGTCCGACCGCAAGGGGTTGAACAAGCAGGGCGGTGGCCTGTCGCTGGGTGCGCTGACCGAGCGCGACAAGGAGCTGATCGGCATCGTCGCCAAGATCGGCGTCGACTTCATCGCCGTCTCGTTCTGCCGCAATGCGCAGGATATGAATGACGCGCGTGAGATCGCCGAATCGCATGGCTGCTACGCCGCGCTGGTGTCCAAGATCGAGCGCACCGAAGCTATCGAGAACCTGGAAGAGATCGTCGACGCCAGCGATGTGGTGATGGTGGCGCGTGGCGACCTGGGCGTGGAAATCGGCGACGCCGAGCTGCCGGGCCTGCAGAAGAAGATCATCAAGGCCTCGCTGGCGCAGAACAAAGTGGTCATCACCGCCACCCAGATGCTGCAGTCGATGGTCGAGAGCCCGATCCCGACCCGCGCCGAAGTGCTGGACGTGGCCAACTCGGTCATCGACGGTACCGATGCGGTGATGCTGTCGGCCGAAACCGCGGCCGGTGCCTATCCGGTCAAGGCGGTCGAGGCGATGGCCCGCATCTGCCTGGGTGCCGAGCGCCAGTTCCAGACCGAGACCGACTTCAATGCCTCGCCGCGCAACCTGGAACGCGCCGACCAGGCCATTGCCATGGCCACCATGTTCCTGTCCCAGCACGTGGGCGTGCGCGCCATCGTGGCGATGACCGAATCCGGTGGTACCGCGCGTTACCTGTCGCGCTTCCGCGCCAAGTCGCCGATCTACGCGGTCACCCGCCATGACGGTGCGCGCCGGCAGATGGCGTTGATGCGTGACGTGTTCCCGATCAACTTCGACAGCCGTGGTTTCACCCCGCGCGAAGCCGCGCGCGGCAGCATCCGCCTGCTGGTCGAGTCCAACCTGCTGCAGGCGGGTGATCGCGTGGTGTTCACCAGTGGCGAGCACATGGAAACCCATGGCGCCACCAACACCTTGCGCCTGCTGGAAGTGGGTAACGACGGCCGCGCCAGCGGTCTGGGCGACCTGTAAGCGACGCCAGCAACAAGCCACCGCTCCGGTCAGAAGTTGATCGGAGCGGACAGGTTTTGTCCTGACCTGACAGCCTGAAACCGATTCCAGACCTTGCGGGCAGCCAGCCGGTGAGCGTGCCGGGCTATAATCCGGGTTTTCCCGCACGCTGTCACAGGAACCTCATGAGCATCGAACTGCTGGCTGAAACCGCCCAGGCCATGGTCGCCCCGGGCAAGGGCATCATCGCCATTGACGAATCCACCGGTACGATTGCCAAGCGCTTCGCAAGCGTCGGCATCGAGAACACGGAAGAAAACCGTCGTGCCTACCGCGAACTGCTGCTGACCACGCCGAAGCTCAACGAGCACATCTCCGGCGCCATCCTGTACGACGAAACCATCCGCCAGTCGACCAAGGACGGCGTGCCGTTCGCCAAGTACATGGCCGACAACGGCATGATCCCGGGCATCAAGGTCGACAAGGGTGCACACCCGCTGGCCGGCTGCCCCGGTGAGCTGGTGACCGAAGGCTTGGACGGCCTGCGCGAGCGTCTGCAGGAGTACTACAAGCTGGGCGCCCGTTTCGCCAAGTGGCGTGCGGTGATCAACATCGGCGAAAGCATGCCGTCGGGCACCTGCATCGAGTCCAACGCCCACGCGCTGGCCCGTTATGCCGCCCTGTGCCAGGAATGCGGCCTGGTGCCGATGGTCGAGCCGGAAGTGATCATGGACGGCGACCACGACATCGAGACCTGCTACGAAGTCACCGAAGCCACCCTGCGTTCGCTGTTCGACGCCCTGTACCAGCAGAACGTGGTGCTGGAAGGCACCATCCTGAAGGCCTCGATGGTCATTCCGGGCAAGACCTGTGACGAGCAGGTGGATGTCGAGGAAGTGGCCGAGTCCACCGTGATGTGCTTGAAGTCGACCGTGCCGGCGATCCTGCCGGGCGTGGTGTTCCTGTCCGGTGGCCAGAGCGACGAGCAGTCCACCGCTCACCTCAATGCCATGAACCAGGTCGGCACCTTGCCGTGGCCGCTGAGCTTCTCCTACGGCCGCGCCATGCAGCAGGCTGCACTGAAGCTGTGGGCCAAGGACATGAAGGGCAACTACGCTGCCGCACAGAAGACCGTGTTCGAGCGTGCCAAGGAAAACGGCCTGGCTGCACAGGGCAAGTGGGAAGGCTGATAGGCCAACCTGCGTGAGTTGAACAAAGCGCCGGCCAACAGCCGGCGTTTTGTTTTGCAGTGTTTTTGTAGGAGCGGCGTAAGCCGCGAAGCCGGTGCAAACAAAACCGCCAGGGTGGCTGCAATTGCATTCATTCCAGGCAGCCTGTGCATTTCCAGCTTCGCGGCTTACACCGCTCCTACAAGCTCGGCGACCTACAATCGGGTTTTTCCTCAGGGATGATCCGATGCACCTCAGAATCACGCTGGCACTGTTTGCATCGACCATGACCGTGTCTGCCTTCGCTGCGGAACCACGCGATTTCGATATCCAGCACTACGCAACCACCCTGGATCTGGATATCGTCGCCGGTCAGCTGCAGGGTGAGACCCTGGTGCGTTTCGACGCCACAGGCCCACTGCAACAGCTTGTCCTGGACAGTGGTGAGCTGGTCATCGATTCGGTTACGCAGGATGACAAGCCGCTCGGCTTCCAGCAGGCCGATGGAACGCTGACCATCAGTCTTGCAACGATGCTGACGGCAGGCCAGCAAAGCAGCGTACGCGTGCACTACCGCGGCAAGCCGCGCTTTGGCCTGGAGTTCGCCGCCGAACGCAACGAGGTCTACACGATATTCTCCACCAGCCAATGGATGCCGTCGGTGGATGCGCCGGACGAGCGCGCTACGCTGCAGTTGGCGCTGCGCCTTCCTCACGACCTGCATGCGACGGCGGTTGGCGATGAACTGCCATCGCGCCTGCTCGGTGATGGGCGCATCGAACACCGTTGGCAGCTGCGCAAACCAACGCCCGCGTTTGTCTATGGCTTTGCTGCCGGCCCTTATCAGCACGCGCGGCAGGGGCGCTTGCAGTTCTACTCGAAGGACCGCTCCGAGGCCGAACTGCGGCAGATGTTCGCGGCCACCGACGACATGCTCGAGTTCTTTGCCGCCCGCGCAGGCTTGGCCTATGAAGGCGGCTATCGGCAGGCGCTGGTGGCCAACACCATCGGCCAGGAAATGGCTGGTTTGTCGGTGATGTCGGAGGCCTATGGCAAAGGCGTGCTGGATGATCCCACCCAGACTGGCTTGATCGCCCACGAAGCTGCGCATCAATGGTGGGGAGTACGCGTGACCTGTGCCAGCTGGGAGCATTTCTGGCTCAACGAAGGTTTCGCCAACTTCATGACGGCGGCGTGGTTACAGCAGGCGCAGGGCGAAGCCGCCTACCAGGCGATGGTGCAGGGCTGGGAGCAGCGAGTGTTGGCGCTGCGCGAGAAGGGGGCTGATCGGCCGTTGGTGTATCCGGATTGGAACAAACCCAGCGCCGATGATCGTGCGGTGGTCTACAAGAAGGGCGCGTACGTGCTGCACCGCTTGCGCTTGGAATTGGGCGAAGAGCTGTTCTGGCGAGGGTTGCGCGAGTACACACAGGCCAATGATGGGCGCTCGGTGGTGACAGCGGATTTCCAGCAGGCGATGGAGCGTGCGGCGGGGCGCTCGCTGCAGGGGTTTTTTGATGCCTGGGTTTATGGGGTGGGTGGTGCGCGGGGGTGGTGGGCCTGCTGCCAAGAGCTTACCCCTCCCCAACCCTCCCCTTCGCTGCGCGAAAGGGAGGGGGCAAAAGCGGTTACCTGCGATCTGCCCGACCTGCACAAATGGCCCCCTCCCTTTGCCGCAGGCAAGGGGAGGGCTGGGGAGGGGTAGGTTTTGATTTTGCCCGGCTCGAACAGCCAAACACCTCAATGCGCAGGCGCAAACCCACCCGCAAACGACGCCAATACCGAGCCCGCCTGCTCCTGCGCCGGCCCAGCGCTGGCCAAGGCCTGCTGGTAGATCTTGAACGCCGCCGCGTTGTAAGCCACCAGCACGATCCGCGAAGGCCGCGCATGGCTCTTCTGCCAGGTCATGGTCTCGGTCGCGGCTATGACCGCCGCCTGGTGCAGCGGGTAGCCATAAACCCCGCAGCTGATCGCCGGGAACGCAATCGACTCCAGGCCCATCTGCTCGGCCAGCCGCAGTGACTGCCAGTAGCAATTGGCCAATAACGCCGCTTCATCATGGCGACCATCGCGCCACACCGGGCCGACGGTATGGAACACATGCTTGGCTGGCAGATTGTGGCCGCCGGTGGCGCGCACTTCGCCGGTAGGGCAGCGCACGCCCGCGCGCAATTCGGGTAGCTGCTCGCATTCGCGCAGCAGGCCGGGGCCTGCGGCCCGATGGATTGCGCCGTCCACGCCGCCGCCGCCAAGCAGGGTTTCATTGGCCGCGTTGACGATGACGTCAACGGCCAGTTCGGTGATGTCGCCCTGCCAAACTTCAATGTTCATGGCCGTGATCTTCCATTGCGATGTATGAGAAAGATGTGACGGCTACCGCCTGGCCGGACACAACTGCAGTCTGCGCCCATGGCGTCTCATCTGGCGCGATTCACGGGCACGGAAAAGCACGAAGGCCGCATGGGCGGCCTTCGCGTTGCTGACGGGTTAAGTAACGGCTGTTACGGAAGGCCGGCCAGCCAGTCGTCGTCGGAGCCATCGTTGATGTCGGCAAACAGCGGCGTGGAGAAGTAGCGTTCGCCGGTGTCGGGCAGCATCGCCAGGATCACCGAGCCGGCCTCGGCCGTGGCGGCCACATCCAGCGCGCTGGCAACCGTGGCACCGGAGGAGATGCCGACGAAGATGCCTTCCTCGGCAGCCAGGCGGCGCGAGGTCTCAATCGCACGTTCGTCCTGGATCGACAGCAACTGATCGTAGACGTTGCGGTTGAGTACTTCCGGGACGAAGTCCGGGGTCCAGCCCTGGATCTTGTGCGGGGTGAAGTCCTTGCCGGCCAGCAGCGCGGCGCCGGCCGGCTCGGTGGCGATGATGCGGGTTTCCGGGCGGGCCAGCTTCAGCACTTCGCCGACGCCGGTCAGGGTGCCGCCGGTGCCCCAACCGCTGACGAAGTAGTCCAGGCGCTTGCCGGCGAAGTCGCGCAGGATCTCAGCGGCAGTGGTCTGGCGGTGATAGGCCGGGTTGGCCGGGTTGGCGAACTGGCTGGCCAGGAACCAGCCGTGCTGCTGCGCCAGTTCCTTGGCCTTGCGCACCATGCCGCTGCCACGCTCGGCGGCCGGGGTCAGGATGACCTTGGCGCCATAGGCGCGCATCAGCTTGCGGCGCTCGATGGAGAAGGTTTCCACCATGGTGGCGACGAACTTGTAGCCGCGCGCGGCGGCCACCATCGCCAGGGCGACGCCGGTGTTGCCGGAGGTGGCTTCGACGATGGTGTCACCGGGCTTGAGCAGGCCCTTCTTCTCGGCGTCGAGGATGATGGCCAGGGCCAGGCGGTCCTTGACCGAGCCGGCCGGGTTGAATGACTCGACCTTGACGTAGATGTCGACGCCGGCCGGGGCCAGGCGGTTGAGCTTGACCACCGGGGTATTGCCGATGGTGTCCAGGATGCTGTTGTACAGGGCCATTGAAATCTCCGGGGAGGTGGTCAGGCGGCGTCGGCCAGTGTGGGCGGTGCCGTCTTTGCGGAAAGTGAGGAAACAGTAGGCGTTGCGTGCAGCGGCGCGTCGCCGAACCAATGCAGTTCATCGGCCAGCGCCGCCACGTCGCCGAGGATCAGCAGCGCCGGTGATTTCACCTGGTGCTGGGCAGCGGCCTCGGGCAGCTGGCGCAGTTGCCCGCTGACCACCCGTTGGTCGGCGCGCGAGCCGTTTTCGATCAGGGCGAATGGGGTGCTGGGCGCCAGCCCGGCGCCGAGCAGGTGGCTGCGGATCTGCGCCAGCGCGGCCACGCCCATATAGAACACCAGCGTCTGCCGCGGCTCTGCCAGCGTCGGCCAATCCAGCGTGTCCAGCGAGTCCTTGCAGTGCGCGGTGACCAACCGCAGCTGCTGGGCGTGGTCACGGTGGGTCAGCGGGACGCCGGCGTAGGCGGCGCAGGCCAGTGCGGCGGTGATGCCGGGCACCACTTCAAAGGCGATGCCATGGGCGCGCAGGAACTGCAGTTCCTCGCCGCCGCGGCCGAACACGAAGGCATCGCCGCCCTTGAGTCGCACCACGCGCTTGCCGGCGCGGGCATGCTCCAGCATCAGCGCGTGGATGTGCTCCTGCACGGTGCTGCGGCCCTGTGCGGATTTGCCGACCTCGATGAAGTCGGCATCGCGTCGCGCCAGCTGCAGCACCTCGGCACTGACCAGACGGTCGTGCAGGATCACATCGGCCTGGTTGAGTGCGCGCAGGGCGTTGAGGGTGAGCAGGCCGGGGTCACCGGAGCCGGCACCGACCAGCACCACCGAGCCGGCATGAGCCGGCGCTTCGGCGCCCATGTCCAGCAGCAGCTGGGTTTCGGCAGCAATGGACTGGCGTGCGCGCAGCAGGCCAAGCAATGGACCGTCGATCAGCTGGTCGAAGAAGCGACGGCGCGCGGCCAGCTCGGGGAAGCGCTCGCGTATCAGCCCGCGCTTGCGGCTGACCAGCTGCGCCAGTTGGCCCCAGGCCTGGTCAAACAGTTCTTCGATCTGGCGGCGCACATGGCGGGCCACCATTGGTGCACCGCCGCCGCTGGAAATGGCGATCTGCAGCGGCCCGCGTTCGACCACTGCCGGCACGTGGAAGCCGGACAGCGCCGCGTCATCGACCACGTTGACGAACAGCCGGCGCGCTTCGGCGGCCTCGGCTACCGCGCGGTTGATGATGATGTCGTCGGTGGCGGCAATCACCAGCCAGATCGCCTGGTCCAGCCAGGCTGGATCAAACTGACCATTCAGCCATTGGATGCGTCCGGCATCGGCCAATTGCCGCAGTGCCTGGCTCAAGGCCGGTGCGCCGACCCGGGGCAGGGCACCGGCACGCAGCAGTGCCTCGGTTTTTCGCTCGGCCACCGCGCCCCCGCCAACGACCAGCACGGCCCGACCCTTGAGGTCGGCAAACAGGGGGAACAAGGGGCTGTCCAAGGCGATGACGGAGGTAGTCGGAGTTAGGTCCGTGACCGTAGCGCCGGCCCCGCAGCGCCGGAAATGAAAAGCGCCCAACGTCAGATAACTTTAGGTTATAAGTATCGAGACCGTTTTGGCCTACATTCTTCACAGTTCCTTACCGAAGATCTCTCTCCAACACTGCGATGACACTTACCCAACTGCGTTACCTCGTTGCTATTGCCGATGCCGAGCTGAACATCACGCTCGCCGCGACACGGGTGCATGCCACCCAGCCGGGGTTGTCGAAACAGCTCAAACAGCTTGAAGACGAGTTGGGTTTTCTGTTGTTCGTGAGAAAAGGAAGAAGTCTTGAATCGGTAACGCCTGCAGGCGAAGAAGTCATCAACCGTGCGCGCAGCGTGTTGGCCGAAGCCAACAACATTCGCACCTACGCTGCGAACCAACGCCGCGAGAGCCACGGCCAGTTGATCTTGACCACGACCCATACGCAGGCACGTTTCGTGCTGCCACCAGCGGTTGCACGTATCAAGCTGGCTTATCCGCAAGTGAGCGTGCACCTGCAGCAGGCCGCTGAAAGCGATGCACTGGATCTGCTGAGCCAGGGCGATGCCGACATCGCCATCATCAGCACTGCAGGTGGCGAACCGAGCACCGGTATTGCCGTGCCGCTGTATCGCTGGCGCAGGCTGGTGTTGGTGCCCAAGGGCCATCCGCTGGATCGTGCCGGGGTAACGCCGGACATGGCCGCATTGGCCAGCCATCCCTTGATCAGCTACGAGTCTTCCACCCGCACCAGTTCATCGCTGCGCCGCGCCTTCGCTGCGCTGGATCTGGAACCGGACCTGACCTTGACCGCGCTGGACGCGGACCTGATCAAGACCTATGTGCGCACTGGACTGGGCGTCGGCCTGCTCGCGGAAATGGCGGTAAGCGCCAACGACACCGACCTGCGCGCCTGGCCGGCACCGGCATCGATTCCCGAGTGCATCGCCTGGGCGGTGCTGCCGCGCGATCGCGTGCTGCGCGACTATGCCCTGGAGCTGGTACACGTGCTTGCACCGCAGATCGACAAGCGTGATCTGCGCCGCGTGTTGGACGGCAACCAACAGGCCGATTGGCCGGTACCGCCGACCTGGGAATCGTTGACGCAGACGATTACGGTCTGAATGAGACGGGCTGGGTGACCGCACTGGTAATCCTGCCCGGTCTCGATGGGACAGCGGCACTGCATGCACAGTTTGTCGCCTGCTTGGGTGATGTGTTTGGGTCGGTGACGGTGCTGCGCTATCCGCCGGATAAGGCGTTGGACTATGCGGCGCTGGAGGTGCTGGTCAGGGCTGGGTTGCCCCGCGATGTTCCTTTCGTGCTGTTGGGTGAATCCTTTTCCGGTCCGATAGCACTGTCGATCGCAGCTGACCCACCGGCCAATCTTGTTGGCGTGGTGCTGTCCACAACCTTCGCACGCACGCCGCTGCCCTTCTTCTCGCCACTGGCACCGCTGACACGTTTTGCGCCTGTCCGCGCGTTGCCGCTGGCCTTGCTGTCCTGGTGGTTGCTGGGTCGCTGGGCAACCCCGGCATTGAACGATGCGCTCGAACGGGCCTTGCTTGAAGTGCACCCAGCTGTGTTGCGGCAACGTGCGGCGCTTGCAATGCAGGCGGATGTGTCGGCATTGCTGACACGCGTCACCTTGCCGGTGTTGTATCTGCGAGCAGAGGGTGATCGCCTGATCATGCCGGGTGCCGGTGAGCTAATTATGTCGGCTATCAAGCATGCGACCGTCAGGAGTATTGCAGGTCCCCATCTCCTCCTGCAGGCATGTCCTTCACTGGCGGCGCAGGCTGTGCGCGATTTCGTTGAAGGCCTGCAGTCGGCCAGATTCCGCTGACGCTTTACCCTTGGAGCGTGATCAACCTTGTGGGAGCGGCGTAAGCCGCGAAGCTGATGGTCCGTCGGATTTCGGGTTATTTGGCGATTTCATTGACATCAGCTTCGCGGCTTGCGCCGCTCCTACAAACGCTGCGTGGGTGAGGCATTGCCGGGAAGGCCTCTGCCGAGCGTGGCTCGGCACTACGGTCTGCGTCTGTGAACAGGATGTGCGGCAAACGGTCGCACCTTGCGTGGCAACGTCGGCATTGTCGTGCCGATAAAATGCGCGGGTCATGCGTTCGCTTCGCTTCCAATCCTTTGTGCTTCTGCTGGCCTTTGCCGCAGCCTTGCTGATGGCAGTGGCGCCAGTGGTCAGCCGCTGGCTGCAATCGCAGCAGCAGCTGCCGACGAGCGCAATGGGGCATGCTGCGCATGAAGTAGCGATGCCGGTGTCTGCCGATGCGCACGCTGGGCATCACGACATGCAGCACATGTCGCATGACGCGCCCGCGTTGGCGGCGAGCGACCTGAAGCCAACGCCGCCGGCCGACCCCCACGCTGCCCACGGTGAGGCCTGCGACTACTGCACCATGGCCTCGCGCCTGCTGCCCTGGCTGGCGGTGATCCTGGTACTGGCGCCGTTGCTGTATCGGCTGGCGCCTGAATCCCCCCGCAAGACCCTTGTTCGCGCCAGCCTGCGCTGGCCTGCGCACCCGCCGCGCGGGCCGCCGATGCTCTCCAGATAACGCCACCTTTCCTGTTTGCCGTGCGCTGCCGTTGGGCGGTGCGCGGACGTGTCGTATTGGAGAACCAAATGAAATCCCTTTCCCGTATGCCGGGTGCTCCGGCATGCCTGTCTGTCTGCGTCTGCATGGCGCTGTTCCCACATATCGGCAATGCCGCCGAGCGTGATCTGACCCAAACCCTGGACACGCTGGTGGTTACCGCCGCGGCACCCTCTTCGCCGCTGCAATGGGTCACCGATCCGCGCCTGCCACGGCAACCGGTGCCGGCCAGTGACGGCGCCGACTACCTGAAGACCGTGCCGGGTTTCTCGGCGATCCGTAACGGCGGCACCAATGGCGACCCGGTACTGCGCGGCATGTCCGGCTCGCGACTGAACATTCTCAGCAACGACGGCAACCTCATCGGTGCCTGCCCGTCACGCATGGACAATCCGCTGTCGTATATCGCGCCGGAAACCTATGACCGCTTGACCGTCATCAAGGGACCGCAAAGCGTGCGTTGGGGCGCTGGCGCCTCCGCGGGAACGGTGCGCTTCGAGCGGGAGACGCCGCGATTTGACAGCCCTGGCATGGAGCTGAAAGCCAGTGCACTGGGCGGATCCAACAACCGCAACGACCAGATGCTCGATGCCACGTTCGGCAGCACGCCCGGGTATGTGCGGGTCAACGGCAACCGTTCCGAATCCGATGACTACCGCGACGGCAATGGCGACGTGGTGCCTTCGCGTTGGCGCAAGTGGAACGCCGATGCGGCCATCGGCTGGACGCCGGATGCTGACACGGTTGTGGAGCTCAGTGCCGGCACAGGCGATGCGATTGCGCGCTATGCCGGCCGTGGCATGGATGGCGCCGCGTTCAAGCGCGATAGTTATGGCCTGCGCTTCGAGCGCGACAACCTGCCCGGCGCCTGGGACAAGTTGCAGGCCAATCTGTATTACAACAACGCAGATCACCTGATGGACAACTACACGCTGCGCACGCCGAACCCGGCCAGCAGCATGCCGATGCCGATGGCCTCGAATGTTGAGCGGCGCACCACCGGTGGCCGTGTCAGCAGCGAATGGCGCTGGCAGGAGGTGGCAGTCGTCGCCGGCTTCGATGCGCAGGACAGTCGCCATCGCAGCCGCAATGGCATGGGACGCAATACCTGGCAGCAGTCGGCGTGGAAGCGTGATGCCGACTTCAGCAGCCAGGGTGTGTTCACTGAGTTGACCTTGGGCGAAGGCACGCCACAGCGCTGGATCAGCGGCCTGCGTCTGGACAAGGCGAAGGTCAAGGATCGGCGGGCGACGACCGGCATGATGAGCATGCCGAATCCAACTACGGGGCAACAGCGTCAGGAGGATCTCGGCAGCGGCTTCGTGCGTTATGAGCGGGATCATGGCCAGGCCTGGACCTGGTACGCAGGTATCGGACACAGCGAGCGCATGCCGGATTACTGGGAGTTGTTCTCAGCCAATGCCGGGCCGGTCGGCAGCGTCAATGCGTTCTCGGGCGTGAAGCCGGAAAAGACCACACAGTTGGACCTGGGCTTGCAGTTCCGCAGTGAGCGGCTTGATGCGTGGGTGTCGGCGTATGCCGGTCGCCTGCAGGATTACATCCTGTTCCAGTACCGCAGCGGCGGAATGATGGGCAGCAGCACCGAGGCCCGCAATGTGGATGCGCGCATCGCCGGGGCCGAGGCGGGCTTGGAATGGCGGCCGACGCAGGCATGGAAGCTTGGCAGCACGCTGGCTTACGCCTGGGGCGAGAACCGCAGCGAAAACCGGCCGTTGCCGCAGATTCCACCGTTGGAAGGGCGCTTCTCCGCCTCCTATGAACAGTCGCGCTGGTCGGTGGGTGCCTTGTTGCGCGCGGTCAGCCGGCAGAGCCGGGTGGCACAGGATGAGGGCAATGTGGTGGCGCGGGACCTGGGCCCGAGCGCGGGCTTTGCGACCTTGTCACTCAATGGTGCCTATCGGATCAATGACGGGCTGCGTGCCAGTGTGGGCGTGGACAATCTGTTCGACCGCGCCTATGCCGAACACCTGAATCTGGCCGGTAGCGCGGATTTCGGGTTTCCTGCTGATCCGGTGCGGATCAATGAGCCGGGGCGCTCGTTCTGGTTGAAGCTGGATTACCGGTATTGAAGCGAGGACGCCCGCCTCGTTGAGGCGGGCGTCGAGATTGTTGTAGTGCTGTTGTGGGAGCGGCGTGAGCCGCGAAGCTGAATATCCAGATCGAATTACACACATGCCCGGATGCAGCAGTGGCTTCGCGGCTTACGCCGCTCCCACAAACCTGTGAGTCGCGCAACATTGGCTCAAATCTCTTCGTGCAGACCGCATTCGCGCTTCAGGCCGAAGAAGCGGGTGTCTTCTTCGCGCATGCCCGCTTCCCAGCGGCGGGTGGTGTGGTAGTCGCCGATGGAGACGTAGCCCTGTTCCCACAGCGGGTGGTAGGGCAGCTTGTGCTCCTGCAGGTATTTCCACACGTCGCGATCGCTCCAATCGGCGATCGGGTTGATCTTGAAGCGCTCGCCACGGCGCTGCAGCACCGGCGTATTGGCACGACTTGCCGACTGGCTGCGGCGCAGGCCGGTGAACCAGGTGCCTACCTGCAGGTCGTCCAGTGCACGCTTCATCGGCTCGACCTTGCGCAGGTTGTTGTACTGCTCGATGCCGACTACGCCTTGTTCCCACAGGCGGCCATGGCGTGCTTCCATCCAGGCGCGGCTCACCTGCGGGCGGTAGACCTTGAGGTTGAGCTTGAGCCTGTCGGTCAGTTCGTCGGCGAAGCGGTAGGTCTCCGGGAACAGATAGCCGGTGTCGATCAGGATCACCGGAATGTCCGGGCGCTGGCTGCTGAGCAGGTGCAGGGTCACCGCCGACTGCGCGCCGAAACTCGACGACAGTACATGCGCGCCGGGCGCGTTGTGCAGCGCCCATTCCACGCGCTGCTGCGCATCCATCGAATCGAGCAGGGTATTGAGCGGACCCAGGTCGTCAGGCAGGGGTACCGACGGGTTGTGAGAGGTCTTGGGCAGGGCGCTCATGCTTGCAGTTCCACGGATATCTGGCGGTGGGTGGGGTAGGGAGGAAGGGCGACGATACCGGTCCGGTGCAGGAAGTCACCGAAGCCTTCGCTGCCATCGCGCTCACCGGAATAGCGGGCGAACAGTGGCGCCAGTGCGTCGAGGATCTCCGGTTCGGTGATGTTCTCGCGGTACAGCGTGTTGAGGCGTTGGCCGCGGTGATCGGCGCCCAGCATCAGGTTGTAGCGGCCTGGTGCCTTGCCGACCAGGGCGATCTCGCCCAGGTAGGGGCGCGAGCAGCCATTCGGGCAGCCGGAGATGCGCAGCAGGATCGGTGCGTCGGTGAGCTGATGCTGTTCCAGCAGCGG
Source organism: Stenotrophomonas sp. STEN063 (assembly GCF_056854515.1). Lineage (NCBI taxonomy): Bacteria > Pseudomonadati > Pseudomonadota > Gammaproteobacteria > Lysobacterales > Lysobacteraceae > Stenotrophomonas > Stenotrophomonas sp. STEN063. The sequence continues at coordinate 14,024 of NZ_JBXFWF010000020.1, read as the reverse complement.
CTGCAGCTTGGCACTGAACTCGGGCAGGTAACGCTCGGCTTCGGCCATCGCCAGGCCGCAGGTGGGCAGGGCGACGCAGGCCATGGCGGCGCGCGCCAGTGCGGTCGGGGCGCGGTTGCCGATGTCCAGTCCCGCGTTTTGCACGATCGCATCGATCTGCGCGCGCTGGGCGGCAGGCACGCCGGCGATGACCAGGTTCTGGTTGCCGGTCATGCGGAACTCGCCGTCGAGGATGCGGGCGATTTCGCGCAGGGCGGTCAGGTGCGGGGCACCGGCCACATCGGCGATGCGCCCGGCCTGCAGCGACAGGGTCAGGTGCCAGCGGCCGTCGTCGCCTTCAACCCAGCCATAGCGGTCGCCATTGTGGGCGAACGCCTGCGCACGCGATGGCGCGAAGCGGATGCCGGCGCGGCGTTCGATCTCGGCCACAACAGTATCCAGGCCGTGGTCGTCGATGGTGTACTTGAAGCGCGCACGCTTGCGCAGTTCGCGGTTGCCCAGGTCGCGCTGGGTGGTGACGGTGGCGGTGGCGACATCGAGCAGTGCTTCGCGCGGAATGAAGCCGACGTTGTTGGCGATGCGCGGATAGGTTTCTGCATCGCCGTGGGTGGCGCCCATGCCGCCGCCGATGGTCACGTCATAGCCGAGTAGTTCGCCGTCGGCATCAAACACGCCGATGAAGCCCAGGTCATTGGCATAGACGTCGACGTCGTTGAGCGGCGGCAGTGCAAAGCCGATCTTGAACTTGCGCGGCAGGTAGCGCTCGCCGTAGATCGGCTCTTCCTCGGTGCCGCTGCCGGCCACGCGCTCTTCGTCCAGCCAGATTTCGTAATAGGCGCGGGTATTGGGCAACAGGTGTTCGGAAGTGCGCGCAGCGTCGGCGTACAGGGTGGCGTGTGCGCTGGACAGCAGCGGGTTGGCGGCAACCAGGACGTTGCGGTTGACGTCACCGCAGGCGGCCAAGGTGTCGATCAACGCGGCATTGATCGCCTGCATGGTCGCCTTCAGCTCGCGCTTGATCACGCCATGGAACTGGAACGCCTGGCGGGTGGTGATGCGCAGCGAATGGTTGCCGTAACGGGTGGCGATGCTGTCCAGCTTCAGCCACTGCTCGGGGCTGATCACGCCGCCGGGAGTGCGGGTGCGGATCATGAACTGGTAGGCCGGCTCCAGCTTCTGCCGACGGCGCTCATCGCGCACGTCGCGGTCGTCCTGCTGGTAGCTGCCGTGGTACTTGATCAGGGTCTGGTCGTCTTCGCGCAATGCGCCGGTGACAGGATCGGCCAGGCTTTCCAGCAGGGATCCGCGCAAGCGGTTGCTGTCGGCCTTGATGTTCTCAACGGAGTGGGTGCTCATTCTGTTCGCTGTCAGGAGTCGGAGTTGTGGGAGCGGCGTCAGCCGCGAAGCCAGCGCTGGTTCACATCGCAGCGTTCAAGCCTCAATACACATCCCGTCCATAGCGCCCCTCCGTGTGCAGTCGAGTCAGATAATCGCGGGCATCGTCTTCATCCAGCCCGCCGTGTTCGCGCAGTACATCCAGCAGTGCTGCATGCACGTCCTTGCCCATGGCGATGGCGCCGCACACATATAGGTGTGCGCCGTTCTGCAGCCAGTCGTAGAGATCACGGCCGCGGGTGCGCAGGCGCTGCTGCACGTACACCTTGTCGGCCTGGTCGCGCGAGAACGCCAGGTCCAGGCGATCGAGTTCCTTGCGCCGCAGCGCGTCCTGCCATTCGGTCTGGTAGAGGAAATCGGTATTGAAATGGCGCGCGCCGAAGAACAGCCAGTTGCGGCCTGTGGCGCCGGTCTCGGCACGCTCCTGCACGAAGCCACGGAACGGTGCGACGCCGGTGCCCGGGCCGATCATGATGATGTCGCGGCTGCTGTCAGCCGGTACCCGGAAGCGCTCATTGGCTTCGATGTAGACCGGCAGCTGCGCACCTTCTTCCAGTGCGCTCAGGAAGCCGCTGGCTGCGCCCAGGTGTTCGCTGTCATGGGCGTGATAACGCAGTTCGTCGACGGTCAGGTGCACTTCTTCGCCGACGCGCTTGCGGCTGGAGGCGATGGAGTACAGGCGCTGCGCGGCGGGGCGCAGGGTGCCGAGCAGGGTTTCGGCATTCCACTCGGCCGGCCAACGGCGCAGCACGTCGACCAGTTGATGATCTTCGAATACCGAGGCCAGTTCCGTCTTCTGTGCCGGATCGAGCAGTCGGGCAAGTTCCGGATGCGCGCTGCGCTCGGCCACCGAGGCCAACAGCGGACGCGAGATGCGGGTCAGCTCGCGGTGCTCGCCCAGCCATTGCGCCAGCGGCCGGCTGTGGCCGTCGTGTTCGATCTGCAGTGTGCCATCCAGGCCGGTGACATCCAGCACCGCTTCGACCAGTTCGGCAGGGTTGCGGTGGACGATGCCCAGCGCATCGCCGGGTTCGTAGTGCAGGCCGCTGCCTTCCAGCGAAAGCTCAAGGTGATGCACGGACTTGGCTGCATTGCCGTACTTCGCATACGCCGGGCCCTTGAAATCGCGGCCACTGATGATCTGGCGCGACAGCAGCTCTGCGCTGAAGGGATGTTGTGCGGTCCACGCACCGGCATGCCGCAGCGGCGTGACATTGCTGGGCGTGGCGACCACGGTCTGGCCGATCACGTCGCGCGCATTGAGCAGTGCCTGTGCCTGCCACGGTGCCGCCACGGTATCGATGTCCAGGTCGGCCTCGCCCACGGCCTGCAGGCGGGTGGCGCCCAGTTCGGCCAGGCGGCTGTCGAGCTTGCGGGCGATGCCGCAGAACTCCACGTAGCTGGAGTCACCCAGCCCGAGCACGGCGTACTTCAGCTCTGGCAGCTTTGGCGCACGCTTGCCGGCGATGAACTCGACCAGGCCGATGGCGTCGTCCGGCGGATCGCCCTCGCCCTGGGTGCTGATGACGATGTAGAGCAGGCGCTCATTGGCCAGCTCGCGGGTGGCGTAGGCATCGGCGCGGACTACCCGCACCGGCAGGCCGGCGGCTTCGGCCTCGGCAGCGAGCTGCTCGGCGGCGCGGCGGGCGTTGCCGGTCTGGCTGCCATAGACCACGGTCAGCCGGGTCTGTGCTGGCTGTGCGGCTTGGCCGCCGGAGATGACGGTAAGGGCAGTGGGAGAGGTACCCTGCGCCAACCCGGCGGCAAACCCGGACAGCCACCACAGACTGTTCCCATCCAGACCGGCTACCAGTTGCGACAGCAGGTCCCTGCGGTCTTCGGGCAAGGGGCTGGGTGGCACGGTGGCGGCGGCGGTCATTTCCATTCCGGTCTAGGTAGGGATGACCGATGCTAGGTACAGCGCGCCATCAGGGGAAAGGAGTAGCGGTTATCGCTTCATGCCCTGCGTTTATTTCAATCGGCGCAGTGGCACCTCCAGACTCCGCGGACAGTCCGGAGTCCCGCCCGGCTTCGCTGTTACTCTTGCCCTCGGGCCCCGTTTCCTTATTTCGGCACGCAATGACCGTCACTGCACCCCTGTCACACCTTGACCGCCTGGAAGCGGAGAGCATCCATATCCTGCGCGAAGTTGCCGCCGCCTTTGACAACCCGGTGCTGATGTACTCGGTGGGCAAGGACAGCTCGGTACTGCTGCACCTGCTGCTGAAGGCGTTCGCGCCGGGCGTACCGCCGATCCCGCTGCTGCATGTGGATACGCGCTGGAAGTTCGGCGAGATGATCGCCTTCCGCGACCGCCGCGTTGCCGAGACCGGCACCGAGCTGCGGGTGCACATCAACCCGGACGGTATCGCCCGCGACATTGGCCCGATCAGCCATGGCCCCAGCGTGCACACCGATGTGATGAAGACCCAGGGCCTGAAGCAGGCCTTGGACAAATGGAAGTTCGATGCCGCCATCGGTGGCGCGCGCCGCGACGAAGAGAAGTCACGGGCCAAGGAACGGGTGTTCTCGTTCCGCAATGACCGCCACCGCTGGGACCCGAAGAACCAGCGCCCAGAGCTGTGGAACCTGTACAACGCCCGCATCCACCAGGGCGAGAGCGTGCGCGTATTCCCGCTGTCGAACTGGACCGAGCTGGATATCTGGCTCTACATCTACCGCGAGAAGATCCCGGTGGTGCCGCTATACCTCGCTGCCGAACGACCGGTCGTCGAGCGCGATGGCAGCCTGATCATGGTTGATGACGAACGCCTGCCGCTGCATCCGGGCGAAGTGCCGCAGCTGCGCAAGGTGCGTTTCCGCACGCTGGGCTGCTACCCGCTGACCGGCGCGATCGAGTCCGAAGCCGACACCCTGGAGAAAATCATCGCCGAGATGTTGGTCTCCACCAGCTCGGAACGGCAGGGCCGCCTGATCGACCACGACCAGTCCGCGTCCATGGAGAAGAAGAAGTTGGAGGGGTATTTCTGATGAGCGCCGTGACCACTTCCTCAGATATTGCTGCCTACCTAAAGACCCACGAAACCAAGCCGCTGCTGCGCTTCATCACCTGCGGCAGCGTCGACGATGGCAAGAGCACGTTGATTGGCCGCCTGCTGTACGAAAGCAAACGCTTGTTCGATGACCAGCTGTCCGCGCTGGAGGCAGACAGCCGTCGACATGGCACCCAGGGCGAGCGCATCGATTACGCATTGCTGCTTGATGGCCTGGCCGCCGAGCGCGAGCAGGGCATCACCATCGACGTGGCTTACCGCTACTTCGATACCGACCGTCGCAAGTACATCGTTGCCGACTGCCCCGGGCATGAGCAGTACACCCGCAACATGGCTACCGGCGCCTCGACTGCGGATGTGGCGGTGGTGCTGGTGGATGCGCGCAAGGGCCTGCTCACGCAGACCCATAGGCACAGCTACATCATCTCGCTGCTGGGCATCGGCCAGGTGGTGCTGGCGGTGAACAAGATGGATCTGGTCGATTACGACCAGGCCGTATTCGAGCGCATCGTCGCCGACTATCAGGCGCTTGCGGCGCAGTTGGGTATTGCCAATGTGCAGGCGATTCCGTTGTCGGCGCTGGAAGGGCAGAACCTGTCCACGCGTTCGACGGTAATGTCCTGGTATGGCGGTCCCAGCCTGATCGAGCACCTGGATACGGTCGAACTGAGCGCGCACGACGCGGTCAGCGGACTTCGCCTGCCGGTGCAGTGGGTCAACCGCCCGAACCAGGATTTCCGTGGCTTTGCCGGCACCATTGCTGCTGGCCAGGTGCGCGTGGGTGACGAAGTGGTGGTGCTGCCCTCGGCACGCCGCTCCACGGTCAAGCAGGTGCTGGGCCCGGATGGTCCGCTGGCAGTTGCCGGCACCGGGCAGGCAGTGACGCTGACCCTGGAGGACGAGGTCGACGTCAGCCGCGGCGATGTGATTGCCGCTGCAGGTGATCCGCCGGAGGTGGCGGACCAGTTCGCTGCCCATGTGCTGTGGATGGACGACGCGGCCTTGCTGCCGGGCCGGCCGTATTGGCTGCAGATCGGCAGCCGTACCGTGGCCGCCAATATCAGTGAGATCAAGCACCGCGTTGACGTGAATACGCAGGAGCGACTGGCGGCCAAGCGACTGGAGTTGAACGAGGTTGGCTACTGCAACCTGTCGCTGGACGAGCCTGTGGCCTTCGCTCCCTATGCGCAGAACCGCGCATTGGGCGGTTTCATCCTGATCGATCGCCAGACCAACGCCACCGTCGCCGCCGGCACCCTGGATTTCGCCCTGCGCCGCGCCGGCAACGTGCATTGGCAGCATCTGGACGTGGACAAGGCGGCGCGGGCACGGATCAAGGGCCAGCAGCCCCGGGTGCTGTGGTTCACCGGCCTGTCCGGTGCGGGCAAGTCCACCGTCGCCAACCAGGTGGAGAAGCGGCTGCATGCGCAGGGGGTGCATACCTTCCTGTTGGACGGCGACAACGTCCGCCATGGCTTGAACCGCGACCTGGGCTTCACCGACGAGGACCGTGTGGAGAACATCCGCCGCGTCGCCGAGGTGGCAAGGCTGATGGTCGATGCCGGGCTGGTGGTGTTGGTCAGCTTCATCTCGCCCTTCCGTGCCGAGCGGCAGATGGCCCGCGAGCGCTTTGAGGACGACGAGTTCATCGAGGTATTCGTCGATGTGCCGCTGGGAGTGGCCGAAGCGCGCGATGTGAAGGGCCTGTACCGCAAGGCGCGGGCCGGACAGATCCCCAACTTCACCGGCATCGACTCGCCGTATGAAGCCCCGGAGGCCCCGGAACTGCACCTGCATGCCGACACCGACAGTGTGCCGGCGATGGTCGAACAGGTGTTGCAGGCGCTGCGCTGAGTCGCCAGCGCGTTCGCAGGGGCAGGCTGTGGGAGCGGCATTGGCCGCGAAGCCACCGCACCGTCAGCCCCGAATTCATCCGCAATTGCAGCTTCGCCCCCTCCCTTGCGCCGAAGGCGGAGGGGAGGGTTGGGGAGGGGTAGGCTCTTCGCATCACGGGTGAAGGCCCCTGCCGAGCATGGCTCGGCACTACAGCGGTTCCCACAATAGGGACGTTCCCCCCCTAACGGCACATCCGGCCGTCATCTGACACCGCTAGACTGCTTGATCGTGTATCAGATGGGACTGCGTATGTTCGGGCGATTTGCCGTCACCGTTGTCGGTGGCACTGTCTTGGCGCTGGCGTTGGCCGGATGCAACCGCAAGAACGCTGAGGCGCCGCGGCAAGCCGCCGGCGCGGTGCTGGTCACTACGCAGGTCGTCGAAACCGCTCCGTGGAGCGATACGCTGCAGGCCAACGGCACCGCCAAGGCACGCGAATCCATCATCGTCACCGCCAAGGTCAGCGAAATCATCGACAAGGTGCATTTCGAGAGTGGCCAGCAGGTTGCCGCCGGTGCGCCGCTGGTGACCCTGCGCGGCCAGGCCCAGCAGGCCGCACTGGCCCAGGCGCAGGCGACGTTCGCCGAGGCCGACCGGCTGTACAAGCGCCAGCGCGAACTGGCCGCACAGCAGCTGGTTGCGCATTCAACCCTGGATACCCAGCAGTCGATCCGTGATGCCGCCGAGGCCCGCGTGCAGCAGATGCGCGCCGATATCGGCGACCGCAGCGTACGCGCGCCATTCGCCGGCGTATTGGGCATCCGCCAGGTCAGCCCGGGTTCGCTGGTCACCCCGACCACCGCGATCGCCACGCTGGACGACATCTCCCGCATGCACGTTGATTTCCAGGTGCCGGAAGCGCAGCTGGCCTCGCTGCAGAACGGCGACAAGGTCAGCGGCAGCAGCATCGCCTACCCGGGCCGCACGTTTGAAGGCACGGTCAGCACCATCGACGCCCGCGTCGATCCGGGCAGCCGCGCGATTACCGTTCGCGCCGATTTCGACAACGTCGACCATGCGCTGCGTCCGGGCATGTTGCTGGACGTGCGCCTGTACCGTCCCGAGCGCGATGCGTTGGTGATTCCGGAAATCGCGGTGGTGCAGGTGGGACGCGACTCTTACGTGTTCCGGGTCAAGCAGGATGAAAGCGTCGAGCGCGCCGACATCAAGGCCGGCACCCGCCGCGCCGGTGTGGTGGAAATCGTCGAAGGGCTGAAGGCCGGTGACCGCATCGTCGTCGATGGCACCGGCAAGCTGCGCCCGGGCATCCGCATCCAGGATGACAAGCCGGCCAAGGCCGCCGACGCGGCCACGCCGCTGAAGCCGGCCGATGTTGCAGTACCGGCCAAGATGGCGACCGCCGGATGAAGCTGTCCGATCTTTCGATCAAGCGGCCGGTACTGGCCGTGGTGATGAGCCTGTTGCTGCTGGTGCTGGGCATCATGTCGTTTACCCGCCTGACCCTGCGCGAGCTGCCGGCCATCGATCCGCCCATCGTCTCGGTGTCGGTGGATTACACCGGCGCCTCGGCGGCAGTGATTGAAAGCCGCGTCACCCAGGTGCTGGAGGACGCGCTGGCCGGTATCGAAGGCATCGATACCATCAATGCACGCAGCACCAACGGCCGTGCCTCGGTCAGCATCGAGTTCAACGCCAATCGCGACATCGAAGCCGCGGCCAACGACGTGCGCGATGCGGTCAGCCGCGTCGCGGATCGCATGCCGGAGGAAGCGCGACCGCCGGAAATCGCCAAGGTCGAGAGTGACGCCGACCCGATCATCTGGTTCAACATGTCGTCCTCGGTGATGGATACGCTGGAACTCAGCGATTACGCCGACCGCTATGTGGTGGACAGGTTCTCCAGCATCGACGGTGTGGCCCAGGTCCGCATCGGTGGCCGCCAGCGTTACGCGATGCGGGTGTGGCTGGACCGCGACCAGCTGGCCGCACGCGGCCTGACCGTCAACGAAGTTGAAACCGCGCTGCGCAACGAAAACGTGGAGCTGCCGGCCGGCCGCATCGAATCGGCCGACCGCGATTTCACCCTGCGCGTGGAGCGCAGTTACGTGGCCCCGGCGGACTTTGCCAGCATTCCGCTGGGCAAGGGCAATGACGGTTACGTGGTGCGCTTGGGCGATGTGGCCAAGGTCGAACTGGCCTCGTCCGAGCGTCGCGCCTACTTCCGCAGCAACGGCGAGCCGGGTATCGGCCTGGGCATCGTCAAGACGTCGACGGCCAATGCGCTGGATGTGGCGCGTGATACCCGTGCCGAAGCCGAGCGCATCGCCCAGACCTTGCCGAAAGGCACGCAGATCTTCGTCGCCTTCGACAACACCACCTTCATTGAAGCCGCCGTGGAGCGCGTTTACGCCACGCTGGTCGAGGCGATGATCCTGGTGCTGATCGTGATCTGGCTGTTCCTGGGCAGCCTGCGCGCAGCAGTGATTCCGGCGGTGACGGTGCCGGTGTGTCTGGTTGCGGCCTTCATCGCGCTGTTCGCGTTCGGCTTCTCGATCAACCTGTTCACCCTGCTGGCGCTGGTGCTGTGTATCGGTCTGGTGGTGGATGACGCCATCGTCGTGGTCGAGAACGTGCAGCGACGCATCGATCTGGGCGAGCCGCCGTTGGTGGCCGCCAAGCGCGGTACCGCGCAGGTGGCGTTCGCGGTGATCGCGACCACGGCGGTGCTGGTGGCGGTGTTCCTGCCGGTGGGTTTCCTTGAGGGCAATACCGGCCGTCTGTTCCGCGAGCTGGCAGTGGCGCTGGCGGCAGCAGTGGCCTTGTCTGCCTTCGTGGCACTGACGCTGACGCCGATGATGGCGTCCAAGCTGCTCAAGCCGCACAGCGAGCAGAAGGTCAGCCGCCTGCATGGCTTCATCAACCGCCAGTTGGAGCGGCTGTCGGCAGCCTATGGCCGCGTGCTGGATCGCCACGTGCAGCGCAGCTGGGTATTCGGGCTGGTGATGCTGGGCGCGCTCGGCGCCAGCTGGGGCCTGTTCAAGCTGATTCCTTCCGAACTTGCGCCGGCCGAAGACCGTGGCTCGTTCCAGATCATGATCGATGGCCCGGAAGGTGCGGGCTACGACTACACCGTGGAGCAGGTGCAGCAGGTCGAGAAGATCGTCTCGCGTTTCGTCGGCCCGGATGAACCCATTGTCCGCGCCAATCCGCGCGTGCCCGGTGGTTGGGGCAACAGCGAGGAAATGCATACCGGCCGCATGAGCGTGTTCCTGCAGCCCTGGCGCAATCGCAGCGAGGCCACGGTGGATGTGGCCAATGACCTGCAGAAAGAACTGAACGACCTCAGCGGCGTGCGTGTGCGCACCATGGTCGGAGGAGGTCTAGTGCGCAGCATGGGCCAGCCGTTCCAGATCGTGCTGGGTGGTCCGGAGTACGCGGAAATCGCGCAGTGGCGTGATCGCCTGCTGGAACGCATGGCCGATTACCCCGGCCTGGTCGGCGCCGATTCGGATTACAAGGAAACCCGCCCGCAGATGCGGGTCAACATCGACCGCCAGCGTGCGGCCGACCTGGGCATCTCGGTCACCGACATCGGCCGCGCGCTGGAAACCATGATGGGCTCGCGCCGCGTCACCACCTTCGTCGACAACGGCGAGGAGTACGACGTATTGGTGCAGGCCGGTCGCGAAGGCCGTGCGTCGCCGGCCGACCTGTCGGCGATCCAGGTGCGCGCACGCTCGGGTGAGCTGGTGCCGCTGTCCAACCTGGTCACGCTCAGTGAAGTGGCCGAGGCCGGCAGCCTCAACCGTTTCAATCGCCTGCGCTCGATCACCATCAGCGCCAACGTCGCGCCGGGTCATACGCTGGGCGAAACCATCGACTGGGCCAAACAGGTCGCCGCCGAGGAACTGCCGGAGTACGCGCAGATCGACTGGAAGGGCGAATCGCGCGAGTACCAGAGTGCCGGCAGTGCGGTGCTGCTGACCTTCGCCATGGCCTTGCTGGTGGTTTACCTGGTGCTGGCCGCACAGTTCGAGAGCTTCATCCATCCGCTGGTGATCATGCTGACCGTGCCGCTGGGCGTGCTTGGCGCCTTCGTCGGCCTGTACCTCAGCGGCGGCACCCTCAACCTGTTCAGCCAGATCGGCATCGTCATGCTGGTGGGCCTGGCGGCGAAGAACGGCATCCTGATCGTCGAGTTCGCCAACCAGCTGCGCGACGAAGGCCGTACTGTGCACCAGGCCATCGTCGAGTCGTCGATGGTGCGGCTGCGACCGATCCTGATGACCTCGATCGCCACCGTGGTTGGTGCGGTTCCGCTGGTGGTCGCCGGTGGCCCGGGCTCGGCCAGCCGCGCCACCATCGGCATCGTGGTGATCTTCGGTGTCAGCGTGTCCACCTTCCTGTCGCTGTTCGTGGTGCCGGCGTTCTATGCCTTGCTGGCGCCGTATACCAAGTCGCCGGAAACCGTGGCCAACGCGCTGGAGAAACTCGAGCGCGAGACACCTGCGGTTGGCGGCCATGCGTGAGCCGCTGCTCGGCGGTCGCGTCCGGTTGCGCCCCTGGCAGGCAGGGGACCTGGACGCGCTGCTCGAGCATGCCAACGATGCAGCGGTATCGCGGGGGCTGAGCACGCGCTTTCCCTATCCGTATACCCGCGCCGATGGCGAGGCCTTTCTGGCGGGACAGGTGCTGGACCTGCGGGGGCAGGTATTCGCACTGGAAATCGATGGCCTGGCCTGTGGCGGTATCGGGGTAACCCAGGGCAGGGACGAACGGCGTCATTCGGCGTCGCTGGGGTATTGGCTGGGCCAGCGCTACTGGGGGCAAGGCATCATGACCACGGTGGTCGGCGCCTATGTGCCGTGGGTGATGGATACCCTGGCACTGGCACGGCTGTCCGCACAGGTGATGGCCGGGAACCCGGCCTCGGCGCGGGTGCTGTTGAAGAATGGATTCGCGGAGGAGGGCACCGAACGCCAATCGGTGCTCAAGGACGGGCAGTTGCATGACATGCGCTGCTTCGCCCTTATCAGGACTTGGCTGCAATCCACGTAGGAGCCTGCACAACCGGGCCCAATCGTGGAAAAATCGGCCAGCCCCGGGATTCCGGGCTTTGGCTACCTTTCAGCTTTCCGGGGAATTACGTGGAATCCATCGTCGAATACGTAAACGGCATCATCTGGAGCAATGCGCTCATCTTCATGTGTCTTGGGGCGGGCCTGTGGTTCAGCCTGCGCACCCGCTTCATGCAGATCCGCGGTTTCGCTGAAATGTGCCGGCTGACGGTGCGCGGCGAGAAGTCCGAGGCCGGCGTGTCCTCGTTCCAGGCCCTTGCCATGTCGATGGCCGGCCGCATGGGTATCGGCAACATCGCCGGTGTGGCCACGGCCATTGCCTACGGCGGCCCGGGTGCGATCTTCTGGATGTGGGTGATGGGCTTCCTCGGCGCCTCCACCTCCTACGTTGAATCGACCCTGGCGCAGATCTACAAGACCAAGGATGCCGAAGGCCGCTACCGCGGTGGCCCGGCCTATTACATTGAAAAAGCGATGGGCCTGAAGTGGTATGCGGCCGTGTTCGCCGTGGCCACCGTGATCGCCGCAGGCTTCCTGCTGCCAGGCGTGCAGGCCAATGCCATCGCCGACAGCGCGGTCAACGTGCTGTGCACCGGCGCCAATGCCTGCGCATCGGTTGGTGGTGCCGCCAGCATGAAGCTGTGGATCGGCCTGAGCGTAGCGGTGCTGCTTGGCATCATCATCTTTGGTGGCGTCAAGCGCATTGCCAGCTTCGCCGAAGTGATCGTGCCGTTCATGGCGCTGGGCTTCATCCTGATGGCGATCGTGGTGATGATGCTCAACGCCAGCAAGGTGCCGGCGATGTTCTCGGACATCTTCTCCAGTGCCTTCGGTGCGCATGCGGCCTTCGGCGGCATCATCGGCCAGGCCATTGCCTGGGGCGTGAAGCGTGGCATCTACGCCAACGAAGCCGGCCAGGGTACCGGCCCGCATGCCGCCGCCGCCGCCGAGGTCTCGCACCCTGCCAAGCAGGGTTATGTGCAGGCCTTCGCCATCTACTTCGACACCATGCTGGTCTGCACCTCGACCGCCTTCCTGCTGTTGTCCACCGGCATGTACAACGTGTTCCGTTCGGTCACCGAAGGTGGCGTGACCAAGCTGGAGGCCATTGTCACCGGCGTGCCGGGCGTTCAGCCCTCCGAAGGTGCCCTATTCACCCAGGCGGCGGTGGAATCGGTGCTGCCGGGTTGGGGCGCGGGCTTCGTGGCACTGGCGCTGTTCTTCTTCGCCTTCACCACGATCATGGCCTATTACTACATGGCCGAAACCAACCTGACCTACCTGGCCGGCAGCAACCGCACGCATCCGGCGGCGATGCTGGTGCTGCGCCTGGGCATCATGGGCATGGTGGTGTTTGGTGCCTACCACAATGCGAAAATGGCCTGGGCCCTGGGCGATATCGGCGTGGGCTTGATGGCCTGGCTGAACGTGGTCGCCATCCTGATCCTGCAAAAGCCTGCCATGCTTGCACTGACCGACTATGAGCGGCAGAAGAAGCTGGGCCTGGACCCGGTCTTCGACCCCGATGCACTGGGCATCAAGAATGCCGATTTCTGGCGTAGCAACAAGTAATCCAAAGGAACCGCTGTGAGTAACCCCTGGAACAACCGTCGCCCTTCCTCGCGGCCACCCCGCGCAACTCCGGCTGCACCCTCGGCCGCACGTGAAGGCGACGGTGTACCGGTACGCGGCGGCGATGAAATGCGCCTGTACGGCTTCAATGCCGTGCAGGCGATGTTTGCCAAGCGCCCGCAGGCGCTGCGCAAGCTGTACCTCGCCGAGGACATGATCCCGCGCCTGCAGCCGGTGCTGAAGTGGTGCGTGGCCAACCGCGTGGGTTACCGCGTGGTCGGCGACGGCGATCTCAACAAGCTGGCCGCCACCACCCATCACGAAGGCCTGGTGGCCGATGTGCAGAAGCAGGAGCCGCTGCCCTTGGCGACCTGGCTGGCCTCGTTGCAGGCCGGTCCTGCGTTGGCCTTGTGGCTGGATGGCGTAGGTAACCCCCACAACTTCGGCGCGATCCTGCGCTCGGCGGCGCATTTTGGGGTCAAGGCAATCCTGTTGCCGGCGGACTCGACGCTGGCCCTGTCCGGCGCCGCCGCGCGCGTGGCGGAAGGTGGCGCCGAGTCGGTGCCGCTGGTGCGCCTGCCGGCCTTGCCGCAGGCCGTCGCGCAGCTGCGTGATGCCGGCTTTGGGCTGGCTGCGACCCTGGTTGCCGATGGCGACAATGTTTTCACCACCGAGTTGCCGGATCGCATGGTGTATGTGATGGGCGCTGAAGGCGAAGGCATGGACCGCGATTTCGCCCACAGCTGCGATCTGCGCCTGTCGATCCCGGGCAGTGGCGCAGTGGAAAGCCTCAACGTGGCCTCGGCCACCGCAGTATTCCTGGCCAGCTGGAACAGCCGCAAGCAGCACTGAAAAACACGGTAGTGCCGAGGCATGCTCGGCAGAAGCTTCACCAGAAATGCCAATCTGTAGTGCCGAGCCATGCTCGGCAGGGGCGTTACCAGGAAAAAAGCACCCCTCCCCAACCCTCCCCTTCGCTGCGCGAAAGTGAGGGGGCAGAAGCCGTAGTGCCGAGCCATGCTCGGCAGGGGCTTCACCAGCAAAACCAAACCTGTGGTGCCGAGCCATGCTCGGCAGGGGCATTACCGCTAGAGCCCCTGCCGAGCAT
>NZ_JBXFWF010000019.1:0-62725 GCF_056854515.1 Stenotrophomonas sp. STEN063 | reverse complement strand
GTGGCGGCGCCCGCCCGGGCCGCGCTGGGGCGGGCCGCCCGCGCCCCCCCCCCCCCCCGGCCCGCGCCCCCCCCCCCACTACAGCAGGCCCGCTACCGTGGGCATCAGCCCTCGGCGGCCACAAAGCCGCCGGTCTGCCGCGCCCATAGCCGCGCATACAACCCGCCTGCGGCAACCAACTCCGCATGCGTGCCGGTCTCAACGATCCGGCCCTGATCCATCACCACCAATCGATCCATGCGCGCGATGGTCGACAGACGATGGGCGATGGCGATGACGGTCTTGTCGCCCATCAGTTCATCGAGGCTGTCCTGGATCGCCGCCTCAACCTCTGAATCCAACGCCGATGTTGCCTCGTCGAGGATCAGGATCGGTGCGTCCTTCAACAACACCCGGGCGATGGCGATGCGTTGGCGCTGTCCGCCGGAAAGCTTCACGCCGCGCTCGCCAACATGGGCGTCGTAGCCTTGCCGGCCCTGTCCGTCGACCAATGAATCAATGAAACCTTCGGCGCGGGCCTTGGCCACCGCAGCGCGCAGCTGTGCTTCGCTGGCATCCGGACGGCCGTACAGCAGGTTGTCGCGGATCGAGCGATGCAGCAGCGAGGTGTCCTGGGTAACCACACCAATCTGCGCACGCAGGCTGTCCTGGGTGACGTGGGCGATGTCCTGGCCATCAATCAGGATCTTGCCGCTCTCCAGGTCATACAGCCGCAGCAGCACATTGACCAGGGTGGACTTGCCCGCGCCCGAAGGCCCGACCAGGCCGATTTTTTCGCCCGGCTTCACCGCCAGATTCAAGCCAGCCATCACCCCACCGCGCTTGCCGTAATGGAAGTGCACGTTCTGGAAGTCCACCGCACCCGCAGTGACCAGCAGCGGCTTGGCATCGGCCGCGTCCTGCACGCTCAGCGGTTGGGCGATGGTTTCCATGCCGTCCTGCACCGTGCCGATGTCCTCGAAGATGCCGTTGATGGTCCACATGATCCAGCCGGACATGTTGTGGATGCGGATCACCAGGCCGGTCGCGAGCGTGATTGCGCCGACACTGATCAGGCTGTCCTGCCACAGCCACAAGGCCAGCGCACAGGTACCCACGATCAGGAAGCCATTGAGGACGGCGATCACCATCTCCAGCCCGGTGGTGATCCGGGTCTGCGCGCGGTGCTTCTCAGCAAGCTCCTGGATGGCTTCAGCGACATAACGCTGCTCGTGACCGCTGTGCGCGAACAGCTTGAGTGTGGCGATATTGGTATAGCCATCGACGATGCGGCCCATCGCCCGCGAACGTGCATCGGAGGCAATCCAGGCGCGGTGCTTCATGCGCGGCACGAAGTACACGCCGATGCCGACATAGGCCACCAGCCAGATCGCCAGCGGCAGCATCAAACGCCAATCCGCCTGCGCGAACAGGTAGAGCGCGGTGCCGGTATAGACCACGATGTACCACAGCGAATCCACCATCTGCACGGCCGACTCGCGCAGCGACGTGCCGGTCTGCATCACCCGGTTGGCAACGCTGCCGGCGAAATCATTCTGGAAGAAACTCAGGCTTTGCCGCACTACATGGTTGTGCATCAGCCAACGCGAGCGGTTGCTCAGGCCCGGCACGATCGACTGGTTGACCAGCAAGTTGTGCAGGGCCACAAGCAGCGGACGCGCCAGCAGGGTGATGGCGGCCATCCACAGCAGTTCGCTGGCGTGGCGCTGGAAGAAGCCATTGCCAGAACCTTCAGCAAGCATGTCGACGATGCGGCCGAGGAAATCGAACATCGCCACTTCCACCAGGGCCAGCAACAGGCCAGCGATCAGCGTCGCCAACAGCACCGGCCACACCGGGCGCAGGTAATGCAGGTAGAAACGCACCACCCCGCGCGGCGGCGTGCGGGTATCCAGCGGCGGGAAAACGGGAATCAGGGATTCGAACCAGCGCAGCATTGCCACGGCCTGTAAAACCAGAACAGGCCGCGATTGTCCCACCGCGGCCTGTGTTGTGCCTGTCCAGGCGATGTATGGCTGTATCAGCTGCGAGAATCACCGGGTTGTGAAAGCGGCGTCAGCCGCGAAGCTGACACTGTTTACGCAGCCCTGAGCAACTGCCAGCTGATGATGCATATGCTTCGCGGCTTACGCCGCTCCTACAGCGGCTTATTCCGCCTTTGGCTTCAGCAGCAGGTCCTGGAAGTCGAAGCTGAAATCGGTCAGCGAGGACACGGCCTGCATCCGCACCTCACGCACCTTGCCGTCCGGGTCCAGGCTGAAGTTGACGAAAGCATCGGCGTTGAGCGAGCGGTTGTCCCAGCGCACGATGAAAGTGTCATGCTGCCAGTGCTCCATCGTGCCGACCAGATCGGCCGTCGCACCGAAACGCAGGCGCAGCTTGCCGCCTTGCTGCTCGACGAACACATCGCCGTACCATGCATCGCGATAGGTGCCGGCATAGCCAGACAGTGACAATGACGGCTTGCTCTTGGCATCGCGCGCCGCCACGTGCTTGTCCCAGCCTTCGTCGGCATTGCCCTGCGCCTTGGCCACGCCAGCGGCGTACGCAGCCACCCAGTCATTGCCCTGCGCGCCGAGCATGGCGTCGAGCACGCTCATGGTGATCGCGTTGAAGGCGGCGCCGGATTCCTGGTTGGTCAACACCACCACGCCCAGGTTCTGTTCCGGCACCAGAGTCAGGCGCGACACCTGGCCCGGCCAGCCGCCGGTATGCCAGACCAGCTTCTGCCCGCGGTAGTCACTCAGGCTCCAGCCCTCGCCATAACCGGCGAAGTTCGGCCGGGCCGGCGCCAGCTCGGGCACCGACGGTTTGGGCACCACCTGCGGGATCTGCATCTGCCACATCTGTTGCTGGGTCTTTTCGCTGAACAGCGGCGTGCCATCGGCGAGCTTGCCTTCGGCCAGCTGCACGTTCATCCACTTGGCCAGGTCATGCACGCTGGAATAGATGCCACCGGCACCAGCGTTGTTCGACCAGGTCAGCGGCGGCACCGGACGCAGGTCCTTGAAGTCGTACTTCGCATGGCCCACGGCGGCCTTGTCACCCGGCTGCAGATGATCGGCGTTGTAGCGCGTCCCGCTCATGCCAACCTTGTTGAAGATACGCTGCTGCAGGAAGTCGGCGAACGACTGCCCGGACACCTTCTCGATCACCTGTTGGGCGACCGCGTACAGGATGTTGTCGTAGGCGTAGCGGTCACGGAAGCCATTCTTCAGCGGCACCTGCGCCAGCCGCGCCACCACCTCGGCATTGCTGTAACGGGTGGTCGGCCAGAACAGCAGGTCGCCCGCGCCCAGGCTCAGTCCGCTGCGGTGCGAGAGCAGGTCGCGGATGCGCATCTCGCCGGTGACATACGGGTCGGACATGCGGAACGACGGCAGGTGGTCGACCACCCGGTCATCCATCTTCAGCTTGCCCTCTTCGGCCAGCAGGTTCAGCGAGGTGGCGGTGAAGGCCTTGGTATTGGAAGCGATGGCGAACAAGGTGTCGGCCTGCACCGGCTCGGGCTTGCCCAGTTCACGAAGGCCCCAGCCGCGCTCCAGGAGCACCTTGCCATCCTTGACCACGGCCACGGCCACGCCCGGCACGTCGAACTGCTGACGCACGCGCTCGACCGTGGCATCCAGCTGCTGCAGTTCGGTCGGCACTGCCTCCTGTGCGGAGGCCATCGGTGCCGCCACGCCCATCGCGAGCACCAGCCCGCTTCCCAACCAACTATTCAAAGTGCGCTCCTGTGTGGATCGGTGCCGGCGCTGCGCCGGCCTTCTCGCGATGGTAACGCGAGCGCGCCCACTCTCGCCTTTCCACAGCTGCCCACACGCGATCATGGACCTCGCCGCCCGCACCACCGCCACCATCATTCCCTGCCTGCGCTACCGCGATGCGCCAGCCGCCATCGAGTGGTTGTGCACGGCCTTCGGCTTCCAGCGCCATGCGGTGTACCAGGATGGCGATGTCGTCCATCACGCGCAGCTGGTGTTCGGCAACGGCATGATCATGCTCGGCTCGGTGCAGCCCAGCGAATGGGGCAGCAACATGATCCAGCCCGACGAGGTCGGCGGCATGGAGACGCAGAGTGCCTGCGTCATCGTCAGCGATGCCGACGCACACTACGCGCAGGCCAAAGCCGCCGGCGCGGAGGTCGTCATCGACATCGCCGATCAGGACTACGGCGGCCGCGGCTATGCCTGCCGTGATCCAGAAGGCCACCTGTGGTGGTTCGGTAGCTACGACCCGTGGGCACCCAGCGTGTAGTGCCGAGCCATGCTCGGCAGAGGCATTACACGTAGCGTCTGAGATTGCCGGCAAGGCCCCTGCCGAGCATGGCCCGGCACTACCTTGTGCAGGTACATTGTCGGCTTCGCGGCCTGCGCCGCTCCCACAAAGCATCGGGGCATTGTCTTGAACGATCTGTTTTCCAGCACAGCGCATGCGCCCGGTGTGCATATCGGCATCGGTGGCTGGACCTATGTGCCGTGGCGCGGTGGCACCTTCTATCCGGTTGGTCTGGTGCAGCGGCGCGAGCTGGAATTCGCCAGCCAGCAGCTGACCAGCATCGAGATCAACGGCACCTATTACGGCGCGCAGAAGCCGCATATCTATGCCGCCTGGCGCGATGCCACGCCAGAGGGCTTCGTGTTCTCGGCCAAGGCGCCCAAGCGTATTGTCACTGCGCGCAAACTCGCCGGCAGCGGCGGGCAGATCGAGGACTTCATCGACGGCATCAGCCATCTCGGCGATCGGCTTGGGCCGCTGCTGTGGCAGTTCGACGCCGGCCGCACGCTGGACCGCGAGGATCTCGCGGCATTCCTGCAGTTACTGCCACAGCAGGTCAACGGCCGCCGCCAGCGCCATGCCCTGGAAGTTCGCGATCCCGGCTGCTTCGATGCCGAGCTGGTGGCGCTGATCCGCCAGCACGGCATCGCGCTGGTCTATACCGACTCCGCCGCCTATCCCAACGCCGCCGACTTGTCCGGCGACTTCGTCTATGCACGCCTGATGGGCAGCCGCGACGAGCACGCTACCGGCTATCCGGCCAGTGAGCTTGCACCATGGGCCGATCGCGTCCGGCGTTGGCGCAAGGGCGAAGACGCAGCCGATCTGCCGCATCTGGCTGCGCCATCTGCAGCCGCAGCACCGCGCGAGGTCTTCCTGTACTTCATCAGCGCCGCCAAGCACCGCAACCCGGCAGCGGCACGCGAACTGCAGCGGTTGATCGACGCAAACTGAAGCCCGCGGCGCGGCGCAAGCGTCCCGCATCGGCGACAATACCGCGATGCCTACCAACGACACCCGCAAAGCCCTGCTGCAGATCCACTTCTGCGTCCTGCTATGGGGCGTCACCGCCATCCTCGGCAAGCTGATCACCCTGCCTGCGTTGCCGTTGGTGTGGTGGCGGATGTTGCTGGTGGTGGCGATGCTGGCACTGCTGCCGCGCGTCTGGCGCGGGCTGTCGGGCTTGAACCCGCGGCTGGTGCTGGGCTATGCCGGCATCGGCGCACTGGTGGCGCTGCACTGGCTTACCTTCTATGGCGCGGTGAAGCTGGCCAATGCCTCGGTTGCGGCCACCTGCATCGCGCTGGCGCCGGTGTTCACCGCCATCATCGAGCCGTGGATTGCGCGGCGTCCGTTCCAGATGCGCGAATTGGCGCTGGGCGTGGTGGTGCTGCCCGGTGTCGCATTGGTGGTTGGCGGCGTGCCCGATGGCATGCGCCTGGGCGTGGCGGTCGGTGCCGCGTCCGCATTGCTGGTGGCGCTGTTCGGCTCGCTCAACAAGCGCATGGTCGGCCACGCCGATCCGCTGACGGTCACTGCGGTGGAGCTGGGTGCGGGCACCTTGACCCTGACCCTGCTGGCGCCCGTCATGCCGCTGTTGCTGCCGGCGCTGGCCAGTGACCTGTGGGTGCTGCCCAACCTGCACGACGGCCTGTTGCTGCTGGCCCTGTCCGGCCTGTGCACGCTGCTGCCGTTTGCCTTGGCACTGGTCGCACTAAGGCATTTGAGTGCCTACACCACGCAGTTGGTCACCAACCTGGAGCCGGTCTACGCGATCGTGCTGGCAATGCTGTTCCTTGGCGAGCAGCATGAGTTGACGCCACAGTTTTATCTGGGCGTGGCGATCATTCTCGGCGGTGTGTTCCTGCATCCGCTGTTGAACCGCCTGCGGCCGGCTACGGCAAGCACCGGCCAGGCCTGATCGCTAGTCGTCATGTAGCCCGGGTAAGCGCAGCGCACCCGGGGCTCGCCTCAGACACCTACCGAGCGCTTGGGCCAACGACGTCGTATCGACGGAATATGTTGGCCGCGCGGCCATTTGATTCCCGGGTGCGCTGCGCTTACCCGGGCTACGGCAACTCGGCTCAGCCCGCCACAACCACCCGATCGCGGCCCTCGGCCTTGGCCTGATAGAGCGCGGCATCGGCACGGCGCAGGGTTTCGCCTGGGGCGTCACCTGCGCGGTGCACGGCAAGGCCGATACTCACCGAGATCGGCGGGCCAATCGGCAGCATGCCCACCGACTCACGCAGGTATTCGCATTGCAGCTCGGCTTGTTGCAGCGGTGTATCCGGCATCAGGATGACGAACTCCTCGCCACCATAACGCGCGGCCATGCCGCGCGCGGCAAACTGTGACTTCAGCACGCTGGACAGCTCGACCAGCACCCGATCACCTTCGGTATGGCCATGGATGTCATTGACCAGCTTGAAGTGGTCGATATCAACGATGGCCACCACCGGCGCAACCTCACCTGCACGTCCGATCGCTTCCGTCAGCGCAGCGGACAGCGCGCGGCGATTGGGCAGCCCCGTCAGCGGGTCCGTACGGGTCTGCTCGGACAGCTCCACATTGAGCTGCTCCAGCTGCTGGTAGTACTCAAGCAGGTGCGCCTCGTACCAATCGTGCTCGGCCTGGTGATGATCGATCTCGATCCGCAGCAGGCGCATTTCCATCATCCGGCTGACCTGCCGCGACAGCGCGCGCAATGCCTCGGCCTGTGGGGTGCCCAGCTGCGCCGGCACCGAATCGAACACGCACAGCGAGCCCAGTGCATAGCCATCGCTACTGAGCAGCGGTGCGCCTGCGTAGAAGCGGATATGTGGATCACCCAACACCGAGGGGTTGCCACTGAAACGCTGATCCTGGCGCGCATCGGCCACCACGGTCAGTTCCTGCGGCCTGAGGATGGTGTGGGCGCAGAATGCCTCATCGCGCGGGGTCTGTTCACCGTCCAGGCCCTGCAGGGCCTTGAACCATTGCCGGTCGCGATCAATCAGGGTCACCGCGCCCATCGGCGTACCGCAGATGGTGCGGGCGATGGTCACCAGGTCATCGAACTCCTGCTCCCGTGCGGTGTCCAGCACCCGGTAACGCTGCAGCGCGGCAATACGTTCGGCTTCATGGGCAGGCAATGCGGGCTTGATCATGCACGGGTCCAAAGCGGCAGGATGGAGGCGCAGCAGAGTCTAGCGGCTCACCGCGCAAGGCGCGGTGAGCGTGTCACATTTCACCACTGCTGCTGTTGCGGCAGCAGGCCGCGCAGCTCCTGCTCGCTCAGGTTGCGCCATTGACCGGGCTTGAGCGCACCGATCTTCACGTTGTCGATGCGCACGCGGCGCAGTTGGGTGACGCGATAACCGAACTCGGCCGCCATCAGACGGATCTGCCGGTTCAAGCCCTGCTCCAGGATGATGCGGAAACCGTACTTGGCAATGCGGCTGGTGCGGCACGGCAAGGTCATCTCGTTGTGGATGCGCACACCGCGCGCCATACCGCGCAGGAACTCGTCGGTGACCGGCTTGTTGACGGCTACCAGATACTCCTTCTGGTGGCCGTTCTCGGCACGCAGGATCTGGTTGACGATGTCGCCGTTGCTGGTCATCAGGATCAGCCCTTCCGAATCCTTGTCCAGGCGACCGATCGGGAAGATGCGCTGCTCGTGGCCGACGAACTCGACGATATTGTCCTTGACTGCGCTCTCGGTGGTGCAGGTGATGCCTACCGGCTTGTTCAGCACGATATAGACATGGCGGCGGCCGGTGCTCTTCCGCACCGCACGGGCGCGCAGCGGCTGGCCGTCCACCTTGACCTCGTCGCCCTCGCCCACGACCGCGCCGGTGCCGGCGACGATGCCATTGACGGTGACGCGACGGGCGGACAGCAGGCGATCGGCCTCACGGCGCGAACAGAAGCCGGTTTCGGCAATGTGCTTGTTGATTCGGATTGTCATCGGCGAATTATCCGCCATCACCCGCGGCCGGAACAGCGCGGCCGGATTGCCTGTTCAGGGCACTTCCCGGATATCGCGCGCATCCACCACCTGGTCCCGGCCGCTGCGCTTGGCCTGGTACATGGCATTGTCGGCCCGCCGCAGCAGCCCGGCCACGTCATTGTCGCGGTACTGCAGCTCGGCAAGACCAATACTGGCAGTGACCACCAGGCCTTCATGCTTGAGCCCGCGCGCCTGTACGGTGAGTTTTTCGCGCAGCTGCTCCAGCCGCGGACGCGCCGCGTCAGCGCCGATTCCCGGCAGCAGGATCAGGAATTCCTCGCCGCCCATGCGGATCACGTCGCTGCGGCTGCGCACACCGGTCAACAAGGTATTGGCCACAGATATCAGCACCTGGTCGCCGCCATCGTGGCCATAGTTGTCGTTGATCTGCTTGAACAGATCGATGTCCAGGAAGCCAATCGACAGCGGCAGCCCGCCAGCCTTGGCCTCGCGCAGATAGTGGTCGAGCTGGCGCAGGCCAGCGCGGCGATTCGGCAGGCCGGTCAAGGTGTCGGTATCGGCAAGCTCGCGCATCTCATCGCGTTGCTGGCGCAGCTGGCTGAGGCTGCGATTGAGGGAGTAAGCCGCCATCATCAGGAACCAGGTAACCGAGACCTGGATCGCCTCGACCCGGAATTCCACCAGCAGGCGGTTGTCCATCAGGTCGGCCAGCGCCATCACCAACAGCGGGATCGCCGCCACCAGCCCATCCAGCGCCTGGAAGTTACGCCGCCGCAACGCAACGATGGCAATGCCTACCGAGGTCATGCAGATCAACGTGAAAAAATCGTCCAGCGCCACCGCGATCCACGCCAACAACGGCCAAGGCATGAACGGCGCAGCCAGCGCGACCAGCGCCAGCACGACCATCAGCCCCAGCATCCACGGCCGCGAGCCGCGCAGCACACGACGGCCACCGCACATCCGCCACAGCACCCAGCCCATCACCGCATAGCTGAGTGCGGATACCGAAACCATCCATACCGGCGCGTGACCATCCACCGGCAGCCATGGCTCGGGATAGCCACTGAGCCCACTCAACACCGCCTGCCACACCACCAACAGCCCGCAGACCAGGGTATAGATCAGGAAATCACGCCCGCGTGTGGTGGCAAACCCCATCAATGCGGACAGGGCCAAGGCCAGCGCAATCGCCACGCAGGCGGTGCGCACCACCAGCCGCAAGGTGTCCTGCTGCTGCAGCGGGCTGGGCGCGGCCAGGTGCACGGTGGGAATCCAGCGCGGCTTCAGCGGCGACTCCCAGGCCACCCGGATCGGCTCTACCGTGCCCTGCTTGGGCACCACAACAAGGCCGACGCCAGCACGGAAACGTGAGTCACGGGTGCGGGCATCCTGCATATCGCCGCAGACCTGGCGGTCGCCATGGAAAATCATCACCTCGCCGGCAAACACATTGAATACGCCAACGCCTTGCGGCGCACCCGACCAACCGCCTTCGGGCGCGGCAATTTCAATGGCAGGGCGCATCCGCGCCAAGGCTTCGGCACTGCAGGCACGCAAAGGCGCCTGCTCAGCCGTTGCGGCACCGGCAATCAGGAAGTCACGGTCCACCTGCAGCGGCTGGGCCGCGCCCAGCAACGGCCACAATGCAAAGAACGTCGACAGCAGCAGAAGCACGGCCCATCTACATCCGACCCTGCCAGCACCTGCCCCTCCCCCTACTGCCATGAGCTTCCCTCTCGCGTTCCCCGACGCGGATAAGCAGCATTATCGCAATAACCCGCCGCGAGCAGTACGTGAAGACGGTCGCGGCTTGAACTTGTCGTCCCATCCGGTCCTGGCAGGCCGACAAACGGTCAGAAACAGACAACCCCGGCATTGCCGGGGTTGTCTGGTCACGCGCGTTGGACGGGCCGGATCAGTAGTTGCGCGGGCCGCGCGGCTTGAAGCCACCCGGACGCGAACCACCAGGACCGCCCGGACGCGGGCCGCGCGGACCCGACGGACGACCGCCCGGCTTGCCGTCACCCTTGTCGAAGCGCGGCTTGAACGACGGCGCAGCGGCGCCGTGATCCTCACCCGCCTCGACCTTGCGCATCTGCAACTGCTGGCCCGACACCCACACCTTCTTCAGGTGCTGCAGCACGTCGGTCGGCATGTCAGCCGGCAGGTCCAACACCGAGTGACCGTCGTGGATATCGATGCGGCCGATGAAACGGCTTTCCAGGCCGGCTTCGTTGGCGATCGCGCCAACGATATTGGCCGGCTTCACACCATGGGTGTGACCGACTTCAATGCGGTAGGTCTCCATGCCGAACTCCGGCGCGCTGCGCGGCGGCATTTCGCGACGCGGACGCGATTCGAAATCACCTTCGCCACGCGGCGGGCGCGGTGCGCGTTCGCCATCATCATGACGCGGCGCACGCTCGAAACGCGGCTCGAAGCGGGCCGGGCGATCACCACGATCACCGCGCTCGTCACGGCGATGGAAGCCGCCGTCACGCGCCGGACGCTCGCTGCGCTCGAACGACTGCTCGCGGCGCTCACGCACCGGCGGGGTCAGCAGGAACGGCGAATCACCCTGCAACAGCTTGGCCAGCGCAGCGGCAATATCGATGGCCGGCACGTTGTGCTCGCCTTCGTAGCGCTGCAGCAGGTCGCGGTAGAAATCCATGTCGCCGGCAGCCAGGGCCTGGCTGATGCGGTCCATGAACTTGGTCACGCGGTGATCGTTGACTGCGTCCACGCTCGGCAGCTGCATTTCTTCGATCGGCTGGCGGGTAGCACGCTCGATCTGGCGCAGCATGCCCTTCTCGCGCGGGGTGACGAACAGGATCGCCTCACCGCTGCGGCCGGCACGGCCGGTACGACCGATACGGTGCACGTAGCTTTCGGTGTCGTATGGGATGTCGTAGTTCAGTACGTGACTGATGCGCTCCACGTCCAGACCACGGGCGGCCACGTCGGTGGCAACCAGGATGTCGAGCTTGCCGTCCTTCAGCATGGCGATGGTGCGCTCACGCTGGGCCTGCTGCATGTCGCCATTGATGGCGGCAGCGGCCAGGCCACGCGCCTGCAACTTGGTGGCAAGCTCCTCGGTACCCGCCTTGGTACGCGCGAAGATGATCATCGCGTCGAAGGGTTCGACTTCCAGGATGCGGGTCAACGCATCCAGCTTGTGCATGCCAGCCACCCACCAGTAACGCTGGCGGATGTTGGCCGAGGTGGTGGTCTTGGAAGCGATGGTCACTTCCACCGGCTCACGCAGGTAGGTCTGCGCGATGCGGCGGATCTGCTGCGGCATGGTGGCCGAGAACAGTGCGACCTGACGGGTTTCCGGCAGCTTCTTGAGCACGGCTTCAACGTCGTCGATGAAGCCCATGCGCAGCATTTCGTCGGCTTCGTCGAGCACCAGCGTCTTCAGCTCGGACAGGTCCAGGGTGCCGCGATCGAGGTGGTCGATCACGCGGCCCGGGGTGCCGACCACGACGTGCACGCCGCGGCGCAGGGCCGACAGCTGCTGACCGTAGGGCTGGCCGCCGTACACCGGCAGCACGCGGAAGCCCGGCATCGACGCCGAATAGGTCTGGAACGCCTCGGCGACCTGGATGGCCAGTTCGCGGGTCGGAGCCAGCACAAGCACCTGCGGCTTGGTGGCGGAAAGATTGATGTTGGACAGCACCGGCAGCGCGAAGGCGCCGGTCTTGCCGGTGCCGGTCTGCGCCTGGCCGAGCACGTCGCGGCCTTCCAGCATTGCCGGAATGGTGGCAGCCTGGATCGGCGACGGGGTCTCGTAACCGACTTCGGCCACTGCCTTCATCACAGGCTCGGATAGGCCGAGATCTGCAAACAGCAGCGGCGCGGGGGTATCTTGGGACATGGTAACTCCGGGGGCACCGCCGCGAACGGGCGGGCGAAAAGACGCATATTGTGCGCTCTAAACAGCTCAGCTGTCGCGCATGGCTAGATTTGCGTTCAGCTTACGAACACAACCGGCCGCCGCGTGGCCCCTGTTGGAGCACCCGCACGGGTCGCCGATGGCGCACAATAGCACTCGTTTTTATCCGTGAACACCATGCAGACCATCGAATTTGAACTTGACCGCGATTACGTGGAACTGAAGCAGCTGCTGAAACTGGCCGATCTGGTCACCAGCGGCGGCGAGGCAAAAATGATCATTGCCGACGGCCAGGTCACCGTGGATGGCGTGGTGGAGCTGCGCAAAGCCTGCAAAATCCGCGGCGGCCAGCAGGTGGCGCTGGGCGATGTCCTGATCAACGTCCTCGCCGATCCGGACCCGAACCGCGCCGAAGAAGACGACGAAGACGACGAAGACGAGTGATGTAGTGCCGAGCCATGCTCGGCAGGGGCCGTCCCAGCGCCACATCAGCGGCGCAGGAGCTGCTGTAGTGCCGAGCCATGCTCGGCAGGAGCCTTCCCGAGGCTCCGTCAGCACTGCCGAGCTTGTGGGCGCGGCGTAAGCCCCGCAGCAGGCGGCCTGCCAGCCCCCGGAATGCACCACCCCTGGCGTAGCGGCCGTCGGCGGGGCCCCAAGCCAGCCCCGCCGCCAAAGGCTCGCTACGCGCGCGCCTGGGTCAGATGCCCGGCAATCAACTTCCTGAACGGGACCACCCCCTGCGCGGCCCGCAATGCCGCGCCGCGCAGCAGGCGTGCCGGCAGCCGGCTGTCGTTATAGAGCCCGGCAATGGCATTGGTGGCTTCGTACAGCGGCCGCGTCGCCAGCCGGTGGCCGCGCTGGTAACTGGCCAGCAGCCCGTCCGCACCGATATCGCCACCGCCACGCACCGCCTCCAGCAACAGCTGCGCCAGTCGTTGCTGGCTGTGCAGGCCAAAATTGAAGCCGTGCGCGGTGACCGGATGCATACCGACCGCCGCATCGCCGATCAGGGCGTAGCGCTTGTCGACGAAACGGTGCGCATACACCCCCACCAGCGGATAGGCATGGCGCGTCCCCACCGGAGTCATCGCCCCCAGGCGATGTTCGAAGAAGCCGCTGACGGTGCGGCCGAAATCAGCCTCATCCAGTGCCAGCAACTGCTGCAGCTGCTGTGGCGGCATGGTGATCACCGCCGAGGCCTGGTTGCCCGGCAAGGGCAGCATCGCCAAGGTCCGCTCGTAGCCGAACCACTCCCAGGCGGCGTGCTCATGCGGTCGCTCGCACTGCATCCGGCAGACCAGCATGGACTTGCCGAAGTCACGCATCTGAGCGCCGATACCCATCATCCGCCGGGTCGCCGAGAAGCGGCTGTCAGCGGCGACCACCAGTCGAGCGCGCAGCTGACTGCCGTCACTCAAGCTGACCGTGCTGTACGCCTCGCCGGCATCGATTGCAGCGACCGAGCGCCCATCCAGCAGCTCCAGCCCCGCCTGGCCCTGCACCGCCTCCCAGGCCGCACGCCGGATCAGGTGATTGGGAATCAGCCAGCCCAGCTCATCCACGCCCTCGCCCTGCGCGGCGAAACCCAGCGCGAACGGCGAGCTGCCATTCATCACCTTGGCACTGCGCAACGGCGAGATCTCGGCAGGATCGATGCGCTGCCACAGGCCCATGCTGCGCATGATCTGCCGCGAGGCGTGGGTCAGCGCGATTTCACGGCCGTCGAAGCTCGGCTCGGCCAGCGCAGCCTGCGCTTGTTGCTCGACCAGCGCCAACGACAGGCCGCTGCCTGCCAGGCTGCGGGCCAGACTCAAGCCGGCCGGGCCGGCTCCCACCACCACCACATCCACCTTGCGCATGTGCCACTCCGTTATGCCTACCGCAGGCAGGGTAAGCAGGCCGGTGTAAGGATTCATTGATCCAGATCAGGCATGCGGCAATCAGCACGCAAACACATCGGGCGCGCTGCGGCGCCCGTGTGCTTTGCCTTGCCGGTAGTGGCGCTTAGTTGGCCGAGGCCGCGCGCACGCTATAGCCGGAGGTGCGCCACACCTTGTCCTCATCCAGGCGGAACGAGACCAGCTCGCGCACCGGCTGGGCATTGTTGGCAAAGCGGGTCGGGAAGCTGACGTTCAAGTAGATCCCTTCCGGCACCGAGGCGCCGGCCGGGTATTGCACGCGGGTGATCGATGGCTTGCCACGCGATACCAGCGCGCCCAGCTTGGCGCGGTCGGCATTGACGTTGTTGGCGAACACATCGCGGGTCACCGCCTTGCGCGCCACCGCCGAGGCACCGTCCCATACGGTGGCCGCCTGCTGGCCATCCACCAGTTGCGCCACCCGCTGCGCGGCGGCGGTCATCTCCGCATCCTGCTTGGCCACCTGCGCCTGCTGCGCAGCACTGAGCGCTGGCGCCGGCCGTGCGGCGGCTGATACCGGTGCGGGCGCGGGGGCGGCAGGGGCAGCAGCCCGCGCCGGCGCTGGGGCCGCAGCGGGTGTCTGCGCGAAAACGCCTGCAGCCGGTACGGCCAGGGACAGCACCATCAACAAACAACTGGGTCGCATAGCTCTCTCCATGACGCTTTCAGTTGAACGGAATGCCAATCCAATCACGGTTTACGAGCTTCCGCATCCTTTCATTTGTTCACTTTCGTGTACCGGGCGCACTCACCTGCGCACTGACGGCAGTCGCAGCTGCCGCAGCCGGCGTCACCACCGACTCCGCGGCACCGGTCGGGATGGCGGTCGGCATCGGCTCGAGCATGGCGGTATCGATTTCCGACAGCGGACTTTCCTCCGGGCAGACCTCATCCGGGAAGCCGAACTGCTCCTTCAAGGCCTGCCCGCAACGGTTGACCGCCTCCAGATCGGCACCTTCCACCTTGCACTCGCGGTCGAAGGCGATCAGGAAGGAATCCTTGCGGCGCACGAAGTCATCGCCGCACTTGCGCATCTGCTTGATGCGCTCCAGGTCATCCTGCACCGCATTGGTGCCGTCCAGCCCGTACTGCTTGAGCTCTTCGTTGGTCAGCACCCGCAGGCTGCGGTTGGGCACGGTCATCATCAGGTCGGCCACGCCCACCGCCACGCCGTTGCGCTGCAGGTAGTCCTTCACGTTGTCGTAGACCTCGTGCAGCTCCTTGTTCAACTCCGCGCGCGAACTGGCGCTGGAGCTGATCCGCATCATGCGGTGGATGCCAACCTTGCCGGAGATCAAGCGGTTGTCGCCCGCCGCCAGCACGAACACGCAGGCACTGTGACAGACCGAACCTTCGCGCACCCAGATGGTCCAGCCAGACTCTCCGATGCTGTCACCGGCAACGATGGCTGCTTCCACCTGGCCGCCGCTGGAATCCAGATCCAGGATGCGCCGGCTGATCTTCATCGCGTCGGCCACTACCGCCAGCCGCGTCATCATCGCCGCGAACGAAGGATTGATCTTGCCGGCGTAGCGCACCCGCACCAGGCCGCGCTCCTTGCAGGGCTCAAGCGCCGTATCCATGCTGGCGCGGTCAAATGCAGCCAGTTCGGTGCCATCGCCATTCTCGCCCGCATAGTCGGTGCCACAGCTGACCCAGGCCTTGCCGTTTTCCAGCAGCAGCTCGGGCCAGGGTTTGTCCTTGGCGGGCAACACCGGTGCCGGCGGGGCCGGCGCATCGGCGGCATTGATCGAAACCATGTGGTCGCCATCGGCAGCCAGCGTGGCAGCAGGATCAGCCACGGGCTTTTTCTCGCCGGTCTGCGGATTGCAGGCCAACAGCCCGACGCACAACAACGGCGACCACCAGAACTTGGGCAACATGGAGGGCAATCAGGTCCGCGCGACGGCGCAGCCGCGCCAGGAAGGTGGACAGTCTAGTGCGCAACACCCACCCTGCCGCAACGTCCGATGAATCAACACAGCGTCACACGCATTGATGTCCGAAAATGGCCAGTACCGACCGCCGGCCGCGCCTAGACTGGGGCCATGCAAAACCTCCTGATGCCCGCCCATGTGCAATGCGAACAAGCCCGCCTGGCGCGTGATGCGCGCTTTGACGGCCTGTTCTTCACCGCTGTGCGCAGCACCGGCATCTATTGCCGGCCGGTGTGCCCGGCTCCACCGCCCAAGCCCGAGAACGTCAGCTACTACCCCAGCGCCGCAGCCGCCAGCGCCGCCGGCTACCGGCCCTGCCTGCGCTGCCGCCCCGAACTGTCACCGGATGACGCCAATCTGCTGCAGGACCAGACCCTGCATCAGGCATTGGCCCTACTCAACGAAGGCATCCTGCAGGAGCAGCCAGCGACCGCGCTGGCCGAAGCGATGGGGATCAGCGCGCGCCAACTGCAACGGCTGTTCGTGGCCAAGCTTGGAGCTACGCCGGCGCAGTTGCACACCACCCGTCGTCTATTGCTGGCCAAACAGCTGCTGACCGAAACCGCGCTGCCGGTAACCCAGGTCGCCCTGGCCGCCGGCTTCAACAGTCTGCGACGCTTCAACAGCGCCTTCCTCGAAGGCTGCGGCATGCCGCCGAGCGCGCTGCGCAAGCAGCATGGCGCGGTGGCCGGTGGCGAGCCCGTATTGCGCCTGGCCTACCGGCCGCCGTTGGACTTCCCGTTGATGCTGGCGTTCCTGCGCCGCCGCTCGCTGCCGGGTATCGAATGCATCGACGAAAGCAGCTACCAACGCGTGGTCGTCGCCAACGGCGTTGCCAGCCTGATCCGGGTCACCGCCGACCCCAAGCGCCCGGAGCTGCGCCTGCAACTGGGCACCACCGATCCACGCGCCATCCCCGCCATCGTCGCCAAGGTGCGCCGCGTCTTTGACCTGGATGCCGACCTGCGCACCGTCCATGCCGCCCTGGGCCAGGAACCCCTGCTCGCGCGCGGCCTGGCCGAGCGGCCGGGGCTGCGCATTCCCGGCGGCTGGGACGGCTTTGAAGTCGCCGCACGCGCCGTCCTCGGCCAGCAGGTCAGCGTCGCCGCCGCCACCACGCTGGCGCGCCGCCTGGTCGATCGCTTCGGCGAGCACCTGCCCGGCATGCCCGAGGGCCTGGACCGGCAGTTCCCGGCACCGGCAACGCTGGTCGACGCGGCGCTGGAGAGCATCGGCCTGCCGCGCACCCGCGCCGCCACCCTGCGCGCAATCGCCCGCGCCTGCGCCGAACAACGGCTGGATTTCAGCCGTGCACAAACGCTGGAAAGCTTCGTGCAGAAGGCCACGGCCCTGTCAGGTATCGGCCCGTGGACCGCCCATTACATGGCACTGCGGGCGATGGGACTTCCCGATGCCTTCCCTGCCGGTGATCTGGTGCTGCAGCAGGTACTGGGCGAAGGCCAACGCCTGAGCGAGCGCGAAACCGAACGTCGCTCCCAGCTGTGGCGGCCATGGCGCGCCTATGCGGTGCTGCATCTGTGGCATCTGGCAGTGCCAACCGAACGAAAGAATTCCAAGGCAGCTACGGAGGCCAGCGCATGAACACCCTCTACTACGATCGTTTCGACAGCCCCATCGGCGCACTGACGGTCGCCGTCGACCAGGTCGGCGTACGCCACATCCTGTTCGCCGAAAACCGCCACGACGCCAAAGGCCGCGAACACTGGCAGCGTGCCCCCGATGCGGTCGCCGAGCCACGCCGGCAATTGCTGCAATACCTGCGCGGTGAACGCCAGGAATTCCAGCTGGAATTGGCGCCGGTGGGCACCGAATTCCAGTTGCAGGTCTGGCACACCCTGGCGCAGATTCCTTTTGGCGCAACCTGGAGCTACCG
This sequence comes from Stenotrophomonas sp. STEN063, assembly GCF_056854515.1. Classification (NCBI taxonomy): domain Bacteria; kingdom Pseudomonadati; phylum Pseudomonadota; class Gammaproteobacteria; order Lysobacterales; family Lysobacteraceae; genus Stenotrophomonas; species Stenotrophomonas sp. STEN063. The sequence goes on along the minus strand of NZ_JBXFWF010000019.1, from coordinate 44,844 downwards.
GCAGCTGGCCGAGCGCATTGGCCGGCCCACCGCGACGCGTGCAGTCGGCGCTGCCAATGGCCGCAATCCATTGCCGATCGTGCTGCCCTGCCATCGGGTAATCGGCAACAACGGCGCACTGACCGGTTTCGGTGGCGGGCTGCCGACCAAGGCAGCCTTGTTGAAGCTGGAGGGCGTGCCCAGCGAAGGTGAGCGTGTGGCGGACCTGTTTGCCTGAGCGCCCCCCGGATGCGCTTTGCCAACCCGGGCCGCTAGCGCCCCTCCACGGGCAACATGGCTAAGGTTGTATTTGTACGGTCACCCGCCCGGCCTATCATTGCGGCATGACTTTTCCACGCATTCCGGCCACTGCAGTGGCCTGCGCACTGCTTGCAGCCTGCGCCACCACGCCTTCCTCGCCCACCATCGCTCCGGAAGCACCGCCCACCGTATTGATGATTTCCATCGACGGCCTGCGCGCGGACAAGCTCAGCGAAGCAGACAGTCCCAACCTGATGCGTCTGGCCCGTGAAGGCGTACGCAGCGTCGGCATGCGCCCGTCCTATCCGGCCCTCACCTTCCCCAACCACTACACCCTGGTCACCGGCCTGCGCCCCGACCACCACGGCCTGGTGCACAACGCGATGAGCGCCGATGCGCTTGGCGAATTCAAGGTCAGTGACCGCACCGCCGTACAGAACGCGGCCTGGTGGGATGGCGGCGAACCGATCTGGGTCAGCGTGCGCAAGGCCGGGTTCAAGAGTGCCACCTGGTCGTGGCCAGGCAGTGAAGCACCGGTGCGCGGCCTGCATGCCAATCAATGGCGCATATACGACGAGAGCGTGCCGCTGCCCGAGCGCATGAACCAGGTCCTGGCCTGGCTGCATGGCGCGCCGGACGCGATCAAACCGCGTTTTGTTGCCACCTACATGGAGCACGTGGACAAGGCCGGGCATGCGCACGGCCCGGATTCGCCCGAGTACAAAGCAGCGTTGCAGCAGGTTGATGCCGCCGTCGGCCAGCTGGTCGACGGCATGCGCCGCGACGGCCTGCTCGACCACACCAACGTGATTGTCGTGTCCGATCACGGCATGGCAACGGTCAAGTTCGGCAATGCGGTGGCGATTGAGGACATGGTGCCGGCCGATGTCGCCAAGGTGGTGTCGGTAGGCCAGTCGGTAGGCTTCGCCCCGCTGCCGGGCAAGCAGGCCGAAGCGGAAAAGGCATTGCTCGGCGAACACGCGCATTACCAGTGCTGGAACAAGGCGCAGCTGCCGACGCGCTGGCATTACGGCAGCAACCCACGCGTGCCGGCCATCGTCTGCCAGATGCAGGAGGGCTGGGATGCAGTGACGCGTGACACCATCGCCAAGCGCCCGCCGGGCGATCGCGGTTCGCATGGCTACGACCCTGCACTGCCTTCGATGCAGGCGGTATTCGTCGCGCGGGGCCCGGCCTTCGCGCAGGGCAAACAGCTCACCGCCTTCGACAACGTCGACGTCTATCCGCTGCTTACCCGCCTGATAGGCATCCCGGCCCAGCCCAACGATGGCGACCCGCACGCACTGGACCAGGCGCTGCGCCAATCGAAGTGAGGTAGCCCGGGTAAGCGCAGCGCACCCGGGAACTATCACGAACACAAAAAAAGCGGCGCAATGCGCCGCTTTTCTGTAACCACTGCCTGGCTGGATCAGCCGGCCTTGGCGACGGTCTTCTTGGCAACAGCCTTCTTGGCGGCAGCCTTGGTGACGGTCTTCTTGGCGACCGGCGCAGCAGCGCCCACGGCCACCTTGCTCACGTGCGAGCGCGAATTGCCATAGCTGGCGTTGTAGCGCTTGCCCTTGGCGGTCTTACGGTCACCCTTACCCATGTCGTCAACTCCTTGGTTTGTAATCAGTTACCCCGTGCATGCACGGGTTTGGCGAGGCCACAACAAGCGCCCTCGCGCATGGACAGGAAGCCTACCATGCGCCCCTCAATGTGCGCAGCTGGCGTCGTGTACATGCACGTGGTTCAAGCGCAGGTTGACCACATGTGCCAAGCCCACCAGTACGCCACCCAGGGTCATCACCACCGCATGCGGAACCTGCGAATGATGCAGTTCCGAATGCAACAGGCCCGCCCACAACAACAGCAGCCCGGGCACCAGTAGCAACAAGGCCATCAGCGCGCGGTGGCGCAGATAACCCCAGATCAGGCTGAACAGACCCAGCACGGTAACGAAGACGACGATGGTGAACTCGACGCCGTCACTGAGCCAGAACGACAGCCCCAGCGCCGGCGCCACCGCCAGCAATGCCGGCAACAACGCGCAATGAACTGCACAGATCAGGGATCCGGTCGCGCCAAAGCGATCGAGGAATTTGCGTAGTCCGTTGGGTTGGGTGGGCATGACTTCCAGCAGGGGCGGCAGAACGTTATGGAATAATATAACATTATTGTCCTCCCCGCCCTAGCCGCCTGCGCCAGCCCCCTGCCGCCTCCGGTTCAGATTGCCACCCCAGTGATACACAGTAACAAAGGAACTCTCATGCCCTTCCCCCGTCACACCCGGCACCACCTGCTGTTCGTCGCCCTTGCCGCCGCCCTGCCCGCCGTCGCCAGTGCCGCCGATGATGACGCCGGGCAGAGCCATCACCTGACCGAACTGACCGCAGTAAAGGTAACCGCCTCACCACTGCAGGGCTCTGCCGAGTCGCTGGCGCGCCCGGTCGAGGTGTTGGCCGGTACCGATCTGGACGAGCACAAGTCCGGCACCTTGGGTGACACCGTGGCCAAACTGCCTGGCGTACAGAGCACCTTCTTCGGCCCCGGCGTCGGCCGCCCGATCATCCGTGGTCAGGAAGGCCCGCGCGTGGCTGTGGTGTCCAATGGCGTCGGCAACATGGACGCCTCCACCGTCAGCGCCGACCACGCCTCCGCCATCGAACCCTTCCTGGCTGACCAGATCGAGGTATTGAAAGGCCCGGCCACCCTGCTGTTCGGCAGCGGTGCCATTGGCGGCGCCGTGAACGTGGTCGATGGTCGCATCGCCAGCGAGGTTCCGGACCGCCCGCTCAGCGGTCGCGCCGAAGTCCGCGGCAACTCGGTCAACAATGAGCGTAGCGGCATGTTCCGCCTGGACGGCGTCAGTGGCGACAACCTGGTCCTGCATGTCGACGGCCTGATCCGCAATGGCGATGACTACCGCATCCCCGGCTATGCGATCGACCCGCACGCGCTGGATGCCGATGGCCATGATGATCATGACGCCCACGACGAAGACGCCGGCACCCGCGGCCGCCTCGACAACAGCTCCACGCGCACCCGCGCCGGCGGTGTCGGCGCCACCTGGTTCGGCGAAGGCGGCTTCCTGGGCGCCTCGCTGGGCACCTATCGCAGCAACTACGGCATTCCAAACGGTGCCCACGTGCACGCCGACGATGACCACGATCATGACCACGACGACCATGACCATGATCACGAAGAGGAAGGCGACGAGCATGATGTGCGCATCGACATGGTGCAGAACCGCTTCGACCTGAAGGGCGGCCTGTACAACCCGACCGCGTTCCTGAAGAGCCTGACCGTACGCGGCGGCTATACCGATTACGAGCACACCGAGCTGGAAGCCGGTACACCGTCCACCCGCTTCACCAACAAGGGCTTTGAAGGCCGCGTGGAAGCGGTACAGCAGCCGCTGGCCGGCTGGGATGGCGCCTTCGGCGTGCAGTTCGGCAGCAGCGATTTCGGCGCCACCGGCGAGGAAGCCTTCGTACCGGGCACCACCACCGACACCATTGGTGCTTTCGTGCTGCAGGAAAAGCAGTTCGGCCCGTTCAAGCTGGAACTGGGTGCACGCCATGACCGGGTCAAGCTCGACCCGAACGATGCCCAGCGCAACCGCAGCTTTGGCGCGACCAACCTGTCGGCGTCCGGCATCTGGGCCTTGAACGACACCTTCGACCTGCGCTTCGGCGTGGACGCCTCCGAGCGTGCACCGACCAACGAAGAGCTGTACGCCGCCGGCGCCCACATCGCCACCCGCTCGCTGGAAATCGGCAACGCCAACATGGATACCGAGCGCGGTCGTCGCGTCGAGCTGGGCCTGCACGCGCATAACGAACGCTTCGACCTGCAGGCAGCGATCTACCAGACCAAGTTCAAGGACTTCATCTACCTGGCCGACACCGGCGTGGTCGAAGGCGGCCTGCCGGTGCGCACCTGGACCCAGAACGACGCCACCTTCAAGGGCGCCGAGGCAGAGGCCACCTGGCACATGCTGGAGAACGTGGCCGGCGACTGGGACCTGCGCGTGTTCGGCGACTACGTGAAGGCCGAACTTGATGGCAGCGGCACCCGCAATGTCGCCATCGCCGTGCCGCACGGTGACCACGCACACAACTACAATGTCGAGTTGGCCAATGGCGGCTACCTGCCGCGCATCGCCCCGGCCCGTGTTGGTGCCGACCTGCATTGGTCGCTGGGTGGCTGGCGCGCGTCGTTGGGTGCGGTGCGCTACGGCAGCCAGAAGGATGTTGCAGTGAACGAGGAAACCAGCGCGGGCTACACGCTGGTGGATGCACACGTGGCGTACCGCTGGGATCGCAATGGCAGCAACAGCTACGAAGTGTTCCTCGATGGCAGCAACCTGACTGATCGTGAGGCACGCCCGCATACCTCGTTGCTGCGGGATTACTCGCCGCTGCCGGGTCGTGGCGTGGCGTTTGGCATCCGCGCATGGTTCTAAGGGTTTGATGCTGGCTTTGGCTTTGGTTTTGAGCTTTGGCTCTGAGCTTTGGCTTTGGCGTTGGCTTTGAGCTTTGGCTTTGAGCCTTGGCCCCTGCTCCTGTCTTTCACCTCTCCCGCTTGCTGGAGAGGGGTAGGGGTGAGGGCAAGCTTCTGCTCCTGCATTTAGTTCTGCTTCTGCTTTTTGCTCTCCTGCTTAGCAACCTAGGCAAGCCTGAAAACCACCGCAAGGTGGTTTTTATGTTTGTGCAGAACCCCCGCTTTGGTAACCCACTCAGATAGAGCCAAATCAAGAGCCCCCCCATCCGCCCTCCGGGCACCTTCCCCCGCAAGCGGGAGAAGGGAAAGCCACAGCAACCGCAACAGCAACAGCAACAGCAGCCAAGCCAAAGCCAACGCCAACGCCAACGCCAACGCCACAGCCAACGCCACCGCCACGACCACGACCACGACCACGACCACGACCAAAGCTAAGCGCACAAGGCACCAGAGTCACCAGGAGCCATCCTCGCAATTACGTGCATATGCACATAAACTCCCATCCATCGCCCTACCCGAAACGCCGATGGACGCCCCCAGCCCCTGCACCTGCTTCCAGCTGCGCCGCGCCACGCGCCGCGTTTCCCAGCTCTATGACCGCCACCTGGCCTCCGCTGATCTAAGCCTCAACGCCTATTCCATCCTGCGCCGCTCCAGCCAGCCGCGGCCACTGGGCGAGCTCGCCGATGCACTGGGCATGGACCGCACCACCCTCACCCGCAACCTCAAGCCGCTGCTCGAAGCGGGCCTGCTCAGTTCCGCCCCCGGCGCGGACTCCCGCCAGCGCCAGCTGCACATCACCGCCGCCGGCAAGCGCCGCCTGCAGAAGGCCTTTCCTCTCTGGCAGCAAGCCCAGCGGGAGATCGAAATGCTGTTCGGCGGCAAACGCATCGAAGACCTCAACCACCAGCTGGAAGCACTTACCCAGGCACTGGAACAGGAGCAAGCAGCATGACCACGCAAGCTCCTGCCCGCACTCCCTGGCTGCTGTTGCTCGCCGCCTCCAGCATCCTGATGGTGACCATGGGCGTGCGCCAGACCAGCGGTCTGTTGATCGACCCCATCCATGTTTCGACCGGACTTGGCATCGCCCAGATCAGTTTCTCGCTGGCGATCGGCCAATTCGTATGGGGTGCGGTGCAGCCATTCTTCGGTGCCATGGCCGACCAGCGCGGACCGCTGCCGGTACTGGTCGGCGGCGGCGTGCTGCTGGCGGTCGGCCTGATCGCGGCAACCTTGCTTCCCGACGCCTGGGGACTGAACCTCAGCTTCGGCCTGCTGCTGGCAGCCGGTGCCGGTGCCGGCAGTTTCTCGGTGCTGATCGGCGCAACCGCCTGGCGTATTCCCGCGCAGAAGCGCTCGATGGCCGCCGGCGTCATCAATGCCGGCGGCTCACTTGGCCAGTTCCTGTTCGCACCACTGGTGCAGCTGCTGCTCAGTGCTTTCGGCTGGATCAAGGCCTTGTATGCGTTGGCCTTCATCGTGCTGCTGTCATTGCCATTGGCCTGGCCGTTGCGCAAGCGTGCGCCACGCAACGAGGCCAGTGACGACGGCGAAGCGCTGCGTCCGCAGCTGCAGCGCGCCCTGCGTGATCGCAGTTACTGGTGCCTGCATCTGGGCTTCTTCACCTGTGGCGTGCATATCGCCTTCCTGGTCACCCACCTGCCCGGCGAAATCGCGCTTTGCGGGTTGTCGCCGAACGTGGCCTCGGTATCGATTGCCCTGATCGGCCTGTTCAATGTTGCCGGCAGCCTGATCATAGGTGCGCTTGGCGAACGCTTCCGCATGAAGTGGCTGCTGTTCTGGATGTACCTCAGCCGCGCGGTGTTGATCGCGGTCTATCTGGCATCACCGCCGACACCGATGACGTTCTATGTGTTCGCCGCCGCACTGGGCTTCACCTGGCTGGCGACGGTGCCGCCCACCGCGGGACTGGTCGGCAAGCTGTTCGGTCCGCGTCACATGGGCACCTTGTTCGGCCTGACCCTGTTTTCGCACCAGATCGGCGCGTTCTTCGGTGCCTGGCTGGGTGGCGTGGCACTGGAATATGGCGGCGACTACAGCTGGATGTGGTACGCGGACATGGCATTGGCCGCTGCTGCAGCACTGATCAACCTGCCGATCCGCGAAGCACCACTGCGCCGCCAGCTCGCCGCGAGCTGAACGAAACGGGCCGCTGCAACGGCCCGTTCCATGCCGCCCATTGAAACCGGACATTTTTGTCCGGATCATATGCGGCATGACTTCCATTCGCTCCGATGCCGCCGTGCGTCGTGCCTTGCTGTTGGATGCGGCCGACGCCGTGTTCGGCGAGCACGGCATCACCGCTCCACTTGATCTGGTGGTGGCTCGCGCCGGTGTGGGCCGGGCAACGCTGTACCGCAACTTCCCCGACCGCACCGCGCTGATCGAAGCCCTGCTGCAGCGGACCGTGGAAAAGATCGAAGCGCACCTGCAGGAACTGGGCGAGCGCGACGATGCCCTGTTCGAGCTGATCATCGGCATGGCCAGGCGAATCGTGCATTCGCCTGCGTTGGCCGATTACTGGCGCGCGGTGGACCCGGACGAGCCCACGATCAAGGCCGCACGCGAGCGCATTCTCGGCCTGTCCGAACCGGCACTGCTGCGGGCCAAGGCCGCAGGGCTGTGCCGGCTTGACCTGCAGCTGTCGGATATCTCGTTGATCTCCGGCATGCTCGGCGCCGCCCTGCGCGGCCGCACCGTCGAAGATCGCGCCACCCTCGCACGGCGTGCGATTGAATTGCTGCGTCCCGGCCTGTCCGTGCAGGCTGCAACGGAACGCACATGAAACCCCTCAAGCCCATTCCGGACTGGGAAGAGCACGAGAAGCCCAGCCTGCCCGGCTCGGCCTCGATGCCCTGGCACCCCCCGCACCGGCGTGCGGCCTACGCCGCCGTGGCGGTGCTGGTGGCGATCACCGGCGGCCTGGGCAATGCCCTGATCAGCGCCAACCTGCCGTTGATCACCGGGCAGATGGGGCTGCAGGCCAGTGAGGCCAACTGGCTGGTCGCCGCCTACCTGATGGTCAATGTCAGCGCCAACCTGCTGGTGTTCAAGTTCCGCCAGGAGTATGGCATCCGACTGTTCGCCGAGATCGGCCTGGGCACCTATGCCGCATTGGCGGTGCTGCATCTGTTTGTCGGCAACAACACGACCACCTTGCTGGTACGCGCCGGCAGCGGTTTTGCCGGTGCCGCCTGCACCACGCTGGGCACGCTGTACATGCTGCAGGCCTTGCCGCGCAAATACGTGGGCAACCTGCTGGTGATAGGCGTCGGCCTGTCGCAGCTCGCCGTGCCATTGGCGTGGCTGCTGTCACCCAGCCTGCTCGACCACGGCGAATGGCAGAACCTGTATCTGTTCGAGGCCGGGCTGGCACTGTGTTCGTTTGCTGCGGTGGTGGTGCTGAAGCTTCCGCCCGGCATCCAGATCAAGGTCTTCGAACGCACCGACTTCCTCACCTTCGCCCTGCTCGCGCCGGGTCTGGCGCTGCTGGTGGTGGTGCTGAGCCAGGGCTATCTTCATTGGTGGTTCGACTCCCCATGGCTGGGCTGGGCATTGGCTGCGGCGGTGGTGCTGATCACCACTGGCCTGTGCATCGAGCACCAGCGTCGCAATCCGCTGCTGCAGGTGCGCTGGCTGATGGGGCCGGTGATGCTGCGCTTCATCGTCGGCGCGTTCCTGATCCGCTTCCTCACCAACGAGCAGTCCTACGGGATGATCTCGATGATGCGCACACTGGGCATGGGCCCGGACCAGATGGCGCCCTTGTTCGGAGTCATCCTGATCGGCGTCCTGGTCGGCATCGCTGCCGGTGCGTTGACCTTCGGGCCGAAGGCGCTGATCCCGCAGTTGCTGGTGTCGATCATCCTGCTCGGCAGTGCCGCCTTCCTCGACCAGCACCGCACCAGCATGGACCGGCCGATGGATTTCGCCCTCAGCCAGTTCCTGGCGGCGGTGGGCAGCGGCATGTTCATGGGTCCGTTGATGCTGATCGGCATACGCCAGGCAATGGCGCGTGGACTGGACCACATCGTGTCCTTCATCGTGATCCTGTCGCTGACCCAGAGCTTCGGCAGTCTTGCCGGCTCAGCCTTCCTGAGCAGTTACCAGCTGCAGCGCGAACACCTCTATTCGACCGCACTGGTCAGCCAGCTCAATCCCGCTGATCCACAGGTGGCGCACCGCCTGCAGCTGCAGCAGCAAGCCTACGCCCGCGTCATCACCGACCCGGTACAACTCAAGGCACAGGCCAGTGCCGCCTTGGCAGCAGCGGCCAAACGCGAAGCCAATGTACGCGCCTTCAACGATGTATTCGCCTTCAGTGGCTGGGTCGCAATCTGCTTCCTGAGCTGGCTGCTGCTGGAAGTGACGCTGCGCAATCCCCGCGTGAAACAGGTGATTCGGCGTGACCGCGCCGTGGCCCAGGACAACCGAGCAGAATCATGAGCAACAAGACCGAAAAGAACACTCCCTCCCCGGCGCCCACGCCGGTATCCAAGTACAACCGCCCGAGTCGCCGTGCGGTGGTGCTGATGATCATCGTCGCCCTGGTCGGATTGACCTTGATCCTGCGCGCCTGGCAGCTGTGGCCGTTCAACAGCACGCTCATGCACACCGACGATGCCTATGTGCGCGGCCAGGTGACCGTGCTGGCACCGCAGGTCAACGGCTATGTCACCGAGGTGCTGGTCAGCGACTTCGACCATGTCAAACAGGGCCAGCCACTGCTGCGCATCGATGAGCGCATCTACCGGCAGAAGGTGGATCAAGCGCAGGCCTCCCTCGAAGATGCACGCGCGCAGCTGGCCAACTCCGATCAGAGCCAGGCGCAGAACCGCGCCCAGATCAGCTCCGCACGCGCCAACCATTCGGCGCAACAGGCCGAGCAGCAACGCAGCCGCACCGAGTTGCAGCGCTATGAAACCCTGGCCGCACAGCGACTGGTTTCCAACAGCGACCGCGACAAGCTGCGCGCCTCGGCGCAGGCGGCGACTGCTGGCGTTGCGCAATCGCAGGCGGCCATCCATATCGCAGAGGAAACCCTCACTTCCACCGAAGTGGCACGCAAGGGTCTGGAGGCGAAGGTCGCCATGGCTGAAGCCGCTCTCGAACTGGCGAAGATCGACCTCGACAACACCGTCATCAAGGCGCCGCGTGATGGCCAGGTATCAGAAGCGACCGTTCGGCTTGGGCAGTACGTTACCGCCGGCAGCCAGTTGCTGTTCCTGGTCCCGGACACGCTGTGGGTGGTAGCCAACTACAAGGAAGGCCAGACCTGGAACATGGCGATCGGCCAGCCCGCGACGTTCAGCGTCGATGCCTTCCAGGGCAAGAAGCTACGCGGCCACATCGAGCAGATCGCCCCGGCCACCGGCTCGGAGTTCTCGGTGCTCAAGCCCGACAACGCCAGCGGCAACTTCACCAAGGTGGTGCAGCGGCTGCCGATCCGCATCGCCATCGACCCCGACCAGCCACTGGCCGCGCGCCTGCGCCCCGGCATGTCGGTGGTGGTGGAAGTGGACACCGCGGCGGCGCCTGCGCAAAACCCAACCCCTCCCCAACCCTCCCCTGCTGCGCAAGGGAGGGAGCAACAGCGGTAGGGCCGAGCCATGCTCGGCAAGGGCTTACCGACCATCTTGTGGGAGCGGCGTAAGCCGCGAAGCTGACATTGCGAGAACGGCCCAGAGCCACCCCCTCCCCAACCCTCCCCTGCTGCGCAAGGGGAGGGAGCAAGGCCTTCACCCGATTGCGCTAGGCTGTAGCCCTGCCCACAGCCGGGAGAACCCTCGGTGAAACTGATTCTGGCGCTCTCCGTCCTGGCCGCACTCACGGCCACCTCCGCCAACGCAGCAGACACGCTGTATTCCGGTGGGCCCATCGTCACCGTGGACGACCACCACCCCGAAGCGGAAGCCATCGTCGTGCGCGATGGTCGCATCGCCTTTGTCGGCCCCCGCAAGGCGGCACGCCGCTTCAGCCCGCAGGCGCAGCAGATCGACTTGCAGGGCCATACGCTGACGCCGGGCTTCATCGACGCCCACGGTCACGTTTCAGGCGTCGGCCTGCAGGCGCTGTCGGCCAACCTGCTGCCCGCACCTGATGGTGAAGGCAACTCGATCCCCGCCTTGCAGAAGATCATGCGCGAGTTCCGCGCGCATCCGACCACGCCCGAGGGCTACAAGGTGCTGATCGGCTTCGGCTACGACGATTCGCAGCTGGTCGAACAGCGGCATCCGACCCGGCAGGACCTGGATGCGATCGCCACTGACATACCGATCATCCTGATGCACCAGTCCGGCCATCTCGGCGCCTACAACAGCAAGGCACTTGAACTGGCCGGCATCACCGCCGACACACCCAACCCGCCCGGCGGCGTGATCCGCCGCGAGCCAGGCAGCAATGTGCCCGATGGTGTGCTGGAGGAAAGCGCGCACAACATCGCCCTGGCCAAGCTGATGCCGGCGATGACTGTCGAGCAATCCCTGGCCATGCTCGAAGCCGGCCAGGCGCTGTATATGAAATACGGCTACACCACCGCCCAGGACGCCAAGACCGACGCAGGCACCTTGCAACTGCTGCCGATCGCGGCCAAGGCCGGCAAGCTCAAGATCGACGTGGTGTCCTATCCGGATATCGAAGTGGCCTTGCAGAACCCGGCCATGCAAGGTCCCTTCTATGGGCTGAACTACACCGACCACTTCCGCATCGCCGGCGTGAAGATCAGCCTGGATGGTTCGCCACAGGGCAAAACCGCGTGGCTGACCAAGCCTTATTACAAGGTCCCCGAGGGCGAGAAGCCGGACTATGCCGGCTATCCCGCCTTCCCCACCGCCAAGGTCGATGACCTCATCACCCAGGCGTGGGGCCATGGCTGGCAAGTACAGGCACATGCCAATGGTGATGCCGCGATTGATCAGCTGATCCACGCCGTCGCCGTCGCAGAAGCCAAGTACCCGGACAAACACCTGCTGCCGGTACTGATCCACGGCCAGACCCTGCGCAAGGACCAGGTCGGTGAGCTGCGCCGTCTTGGCATCTTCCCCTCGCTGTTCCCGATGCATACCTATTACTGGGGTGATTGGCACCGCGACTCGGTGCTGGGTCCGGAGCGCGCCGAGAACATCTCGCCCACGCAATGGGTGCTGGACGCGGGCATGGTGTTCACCTCCCACCACGATGCGCCGGTGGTGTTTCCGGATTCGATGCGGGTATTGGATGCGACGGTCAACCGCGTGACCCGTAGTGGTCGCGTGCTCGGACCGGAGCAGCGTGTATCACCGGCGATCGCGCTGAAGGCGATCACCTTGTGGGCCGCGCGCCAGTACGGCGAGGAGAGCAGCAAGGGTTCGATCGAAGTCGGCAAGCGCGCAGACCTGGTGCTGCTGTCGGACAACCCAATGACCATCGAACGCAGCCAGCTGCACACCATCAAGGTGCTGCAGACCATCAAGGATGGCGAAGTGGTCTACGAAGCAAAACCGAAGCCGTAGGAGCGATATGTGGTTGTTGTGGGAGCGGCGTAAGCCGCGAAGCTGATAGGCCCGGACCTTCCCGGCTGCTTCGGTCTGGGCAATGCGCTATCGGCTTCGGGTGTTCCAATGGCTTCGCGGCTTACGCCGCTCCCACAATGATCGGTTCCACGCGACGCCTTACCCTCACCCCTCTCCTGAGGGGGGAGGGGCTAAAGCTTCAGCCTGCGCAGTTCGCGCACAGGCCGTGTACTTCCAGCGTCTGTGCCTGCGGCTTGAAGCCCAGTTCCTTGGCGCGGGCTTCCAGCTGGCGGACGATGTCGCGGTCTTCCAGCTCCACAGCGCTATGGCAGCGGTCGCAGATCAGGAACGGCACCGAATGCTGGTTGCTGCTCGGGTGGTGGCAGGCGACGAACGAGTTGACCGACGACAGCTTGTGCACGAAACCATTGGCCATCAGGAAGTCCAGCGCGCGGTAGACCGTGGGTGGGGCATCGGCGCCTACACCCTTGCCTTCACGCACCCATTCCAGCAGTTCATAAGCCTTGACCGGCTTGCCGGCCTCGGCGATCAGCCGCAGCACGTTGGCGCGGATCGGGGTCAACCGCAATCCGCGCTCGCGGCACACCCGTTCGACCACCGCGACAAAACCGGCCGCGTCTTCGACGTGGTGGTGCGGGGCGGTGCAGGAGTGTGCGTCGGTCATGTCTACCTCGGGGTCAGGCCGTTGGGATCTTGATGAGTGCGGCGTCGATGCGTTTCAAGGCCTCGTCGCGCCCAGCCAGATACACGGTATGGGAAATGTCAGGGCTCACCTGGGTGCCGGTGATGGCCACGCGCAGCGGCTGGGCGACCTTGCCCATGCCAATTTCCAGCTGGGCGGCCACCTCGTGCAGGGCCACGGACACGCCCTCGGCGGTCCATTCAGCTGCTGCCAGCAACTCGCGGGCCTTGGCCAGCGGGACCTCGGCGCCGGCCTTGAAATGCTTGGCCACGGCTGCTTCGTCGTATTCGTTCAGCGGGGTGTACCAGACCACGGCCTTCTCGGCCATTTCCTTCAGGGTCTGCACGCGTTCACGCAGGGCGATGACCACATCGACCGGGGCCGGGCCCTTGCTGATGTCCAGACCGAGCTTTTCCAACTGGTAGACCAGGTGCGGAACGATGGACTCCGGCGTCTCGGTCTTCAGGAAGTGCTGGTTGACCCAGCCCAGCTTGGCCATGTCCAGGCGCGCGGCCTTGGAATTGCAGTTGGTGACGTCGAACAGGTCGATCAGTTCCTGGCGGGTGAAGATCTCCTGGTCACCGTGCGACCAGCCCAGACGGGCCAGGTAGCTCAACAGCGCCTCGGGCAGGTAGCCGGCGTCCTTGTACTGCATCACGTCGGCCGCGCCGGTGCGCTTGGACAGCTTGGCGCCCTGCTCGTCCAGGATCATCGGCATGTGGCCGAACTTCGGCACCGGCGCGCCGATGGCCTCGTACAGATTGATCTGGCGCGGGGTGTTGTTGATGTGGTCATCACCGCGGATGACCTCGTTGATGTTCATGTCCCAATCGTCGACCACTACCGCGAAGTTGTAGGTGGGGTAGCCGTCCGGGCGGAAGATGACCATGTCATCCAGCTCGCTGTTGGCGATTTCGATATTGCCCTTGATCAGGTCATCGAACAGCACCGTGCCTTCAAGCGGGTTCTTGAAGCGGATGACGCGGTTCGGGTCGTCCTTGTACGGCAGGTTGAGCTCGCGGGCGGCGCCGTTGTAGCGCGGCTTTTCCTGCTTGGCCATGGCGGCTTCACGCATGGCGTCCAGCTCTTCCTTGGTCTCGTAGGCGTAATAAGCCTTGCCCGACGCGATCAGCTGCTCGGCCACTTCCTGGTAGCGGGCAACGCGCGCGGTCTGGTAGATCGGGCCTTCGTCATAGCCCAGGCCCAGCCAGTCCATCGCCTCGAGGATGGCGTCGATGGCAGCCTGGGTGGAGCGCTCGCGGTCGGTATCTTCAATGCGCAGCACGAACTCACCGCCACGGTGGCGCGCCTCCAGCCAGCAATACAGCGCGGTGCGGGCGCCACCAATATGCAGGTAGCCGGTGGGACTGGGGGCAAAGCGGGTACGGACGGTCATGACGGGCGCAGAAGTGGGAATCGGGGCATTTTACCTTTTCCCCCCTGCCGGTGCTTCGAACCCGCTCCAGCCCTTCTCGCGCCCAAGCTGCGCCCCTGCTTTAGCCCCTCTCCCGCCTGCGGGAGAGGGGTTGGGGTGAGGGCAGCTCTGGCTCTGGCTTCGGCTTCTGCCGTTGCTCCAGCCTTTGATCTACCGGGCCCCTTCCGCAGCGACGGAGCTGGCAGACAAGACCCCGCATGGGGAGACGCACATGGATGTGCGTCGTTTTTCGACGAGACAGGGATGTCTCGTCGAAAAATCCTGCCGGCGGAGTGGACCCACGCCGCACAGCGGCGTGGGCGCGGAGGTAGGGTGTGCTTTCTTTGCGCCAGGTTTCTTTGCACAAGCAAAGAAAGGTGGCTCGCTCCCCGAAGGGGAGTGAAAGCTCTTGATCTTGATCTTGCTTAGAGCAACAACCGAAACCAAAGCTCCCCCCCTTCCGCCCCCCGCCTTCGCCGGGGCAGGCTCTTCGGGCACCTTCCCCCGCAAGCGGAAGAAGGGACGCACCAAGCATCTGTTCGTTCTGCGCGAAAAGCAGAAGGGCCGCAATGCGGCCCTTCCTTCAAGCAAATCCGGCTAACTCACTTCTCCAACAACGGCTTACGCGGGAACCGCTCCTCACGCATCGCAGCGTTATAGACGAACGATGCAACGATCGCCGCCGCCTGCTTCAGATCCTCCGCCTCGGCGTGATCCCAGGTATCCAGATGGCTGTGGTGCACATTGCTGAAGTAATCCAGACGGTCCTGGATGAACTGGAAGCCCGGCAGGCCCACCCGGTCATAGCTGATGTGGTCCGTGCTGCCGGTGTTGCGCGTAGCCACCGTCGTCGCACCCACATCGTTGAACGGCTTCAACCACGCCTCGAAGATCGGCATAGCCGCCATGTTCTCCTGCGCATAGATGCCACGGAACCGACCCGAACCGTTGTCCATGTTGAAGTAGACCTGGAACTTGTCGTAATCACGCAGCTTCTGCAGCGGACCGGTCGGCTCACGCAACGACGCCGGCAGCGCCTTCTGCGCCGCATCGGTCGGCTCCGGATAACGCGCGAAGTGCTGCGCCACATAGGCCTGCGAACCAATCAGGCCCTGCTCCTCACCACTCCACAGACCCACGCGGATGGTGCGCTTGGGCTTGGCGCCCACCGCCTTGAGGATGCGCATCGCCTCCATCATCACCGCCACGCCGGCGGCGTTGTCGGCCGCACCAGTGCCGGTGTGCCAGGAGTCCATGTGCGCACCCAGCATCACGATTTCGTCAGCCTTGCTGCTGCCACGGATCTCGGCCAGCGTGTTGTGGCCCGGCTGGTTGGTCTCGTCGGTGAAGCGCGCATCCACGTTGACCCGCAGCGTCACCGTCTGCTTGTCCTTGAGTGCGCGCACCAGCGGATTGAAGTGCTCGGCAATCATCGCCAGCTCGGGGATGCCCACCGACTCACCGGCCTTGCGCGAACCACCACCGGCGACACGGATGATGCCGTTGTCCCAGCCGCTGATGCTGATCGCGGCCAGCGCGCCTTCCTCGACGAAGAAAGCATTGACCGCCTTGCCCAGCTCCTGGCGCTCGTTGTATTCCTTCACCCGCTTTGCGCGGTCTTCTTCCGCGGTCTTGGGGATGGTGAAGGCCTGCAGGCCTTCCAGCGAGGTCGCGTCGTGGCGGTGCGAATCGGACTCGGTGCCGCGCTTGTACTCGCGCGCATCACCCAGCAGCAGGATCTTGCCGCGCAGCTTGCCCTTGTACTTCTCAAGGTCGGCCAGCTTCTTGATATCGACCTGGATCAGCTCACCTTCCACCGCACCATTGGTGCCCGGCGTCCAGGCCTTGGGCAGGGCGTGCAGCGGCTGTACGCGCTGGCCCAGCATCTCGACACTGGCCGAGCTGAACTCCCAGCCACGACCGAAGTCCTCGAAGGCCTCGTCGTGCACGTTGACCAGGCCCCACTCGTTGAACTTGCTGCGGCTCCAGGCGTTGGCCTGGGTCATCGCCGGCGAATTGGTCAGGCGCGGGCCGATGGTTTCGGTCAGATGGCTGAAGGTATCCATCACCTGCGAACGGTGGAACGCCTCCTGGCGGATCTTGCTGACCATGTCCAGATCCACCTGCTCGGCCGCCTGCGCCGTAGCGCTCACCGCCAAGCCCATGCACAACGCCAACACACCCCGCTTGATCATGCTTTCCCCGGCCCAAGGCCCAATGACGACAAACCACCGAGTCTAGCCAGTGAACAGCAGCTGCCGAGTCGGCCAATGGTCATGGTTTGGCAACGATGGTGCGATTCAACCCGCACGAGTCATCACCACATACGCCAGCGCAGGCTGCCGCCGACTTTGCCGATCAAGGGCATTGGCTTTCGGTACACATCCCGGCAGTTCTCAAGAGGTGCGCAACCCCGATCCGTATCAGCCCAAAGTGGTTGCGCTTATTGCCGTTGCCGTTGCCGCTGTTGCTGTTGCTGTTGCTGTTGCTGTTGCTGTTGCTGTTGCTGTTGCTGTTGCTGTTGCTGTTGCTTCCGCCATTGACTTACCGGGCCCCTTCCGCAGCGACGGAGCTGGCAGACAAGACCCCGAACGGGGCGGCGCACATGGATGTGCGGGGTTTTGCGCCGAGACAAGCATGTATCGTCGAAAAATCCTGCCAGCGGAGTGGACCCACGTCGCGCAGCGGCGTGGGCGCGGAGGCAGGGTGTGTTTCTCTTGGTTATCTTCTCTTTGCACAAGCAAAGAGAAGTAACTCGCTCCCCGCAGGGGAGTGAAAGCTCTGTTTTTGGTTGTTGCTGCCGCATTGGCCTTTCACAAAAACAGAGCAACAGCCAAACCCAAAGCTCCCCTCATCCGCCCCCGCCTTCGCGGGGGCAGGCTCTCCGGGCACCTTCTCCCGCAAGCGGGAGAAGGAAGTGTCATTCGGCCCGGTGTGCGCCTGCTGCCCGCCTTCGCGGGGCCGGCTCCTCAAGCATCCCGCCTTTGCGGCAGAAAGCCCCGCGCTCCTCCCGAACGCGAGAGAAGGGAGCACGTGCGCAACATGGCGAGAACTCGGCACCCCTCACTCCCACCACCCATAAACCACGAGACGTTCCACCGGCAACACCACAAACCACGAACGACCATCTTGAGCGACGGCGGAGTATCCAGCGCCATGCGTCGTCGGCAGCGCACCCAAGCCCTCAGCTCCACACGCAAAACCACCGGCATCCGACGAATGAGCCTCGGCAAACGCTGAATAAACCCAATCGCCCGCTTCGAAGTACCGCAGCCCCTTGCGCCGGATCGCCAACGCCGTCGACAACGACAAGCGCAGCGCCACAACCCCTTGCGCCTGCCCACCAGCAAACACACTGCCAAGCAACGCCCGCTCCACCTGCCCCGGCGCCAAGCCGAAGTGCAACAAGCCGCAGGTCTCGATACCCGCCGGCAACAAGCGCTGCGCACGGCGATGGATCAATGCTCGATTCATGTCATTCCTCCTTACGAAAGAGGCGGGATGGCCACTGCCACCCCGCCCCGTCATCGCAACTGCCAGATCAAGCCTGCTTGCTCACCGCGCGATTGCTCAGCTCGTACCAATCGACCTTGCGGGTGATCCACATGATCGCCGCGAGGATGCCGAACAGCAGCAGCGAGCCCATCAGCAGCGCGTTGTTCTCCGAGACCAGCAGCACGTACAGCACGCCATACAACATCGTCAGCATCGTTGCGAAACCGACACCGCGCTTCCAGCTGTGCAGCACCCCGCTCAGATAGAAGCCCTGCAAGCCGATACACGCCGCCGCGGCGATCAGATAGGCCTGCCAGAACGCAATCTGCTCGGACAGGCTCAGCAGCAGCAGGAAGAAGATCGCCAATGCCAGGCCAACCAGCAGGTACTGCAGCGGGTGGATCTTCAGCTGCTTGATCAGCTCGAACAATGCAAAGCCAACGAAGGTCAGCAGCACGAACAGGATGCCGTACTTGCTGGCACGGTCCACCTGCGTATAGGTGTCCACCGGGTCCACCAAGGCCACGTTCAATGCCTCCACGCTGCCACCGTCGCTGCGGATCGCCCTGACCAGCTGCGCCTGTGCCGCCGAGGCCAGCGATGACACCGCCCACTCCGCCTTGAAGCCGCTGGCATCGATGCTGCGCTCGTTGGGCAGGAAGCTGCCGCCGAACAGCGGATGCTGCCAGGTTGATGAGAGCGAGACGCGGGTGTCGTCACCCACCGGCGCAACCGCCAGCGAACGGGTGCCGCCCAGTACGAACTCCAGCTCGACCTTGCCCCCCTCGCGCAGCACGCCCTGCACCGAATCCGGCAATACCGACAGCGGCGCATGCAAGCCCTTGGAGGTCCCCTCCAGAGCGCCGGAGCCCGGTTGCAGCTGGATCGCACGGCCGTCGACGCGCAGGTTCGGCGTGCCTACCAGACCGCGCACATCGGACACGCCCATCGCCAGATAGGGACGGCCGTAGGTGCGCCCCGGCACCGCCACATAGCTGCTCTCGGCGAACTCGGCCTGCAGTTTGGCCTGCCAGTTGTAGACCGGCACCTTGAACAGGCCCACGGTGCGCTCGTCGGTGCGCATATTGCCCTGCACATTCAAGCGCGTCGGCATCTGCAGGTCGTAGCCGTTTTCAACGCGCATTTCTGTCTTGCGCGGATTGTTGCCTTCGGCCGGAATCTCGACTTCGCGCTGCTGGGTCCACGGCAGCACCCGCACCGGGCCGATCAGCGACTGCTCACCGGCCCAGCTCTGCGATACCCGTTCGACCGCCTCGTCGCGGTAACGCTCACGCTCATTGATGGTGCTGCGGATCAGCAGCAGGGGAATCAGCAGCAACAACACCAGCCCGCCGACAATGGCGAAGCGCAACAGCAGTTTCAGGGAAGTCATGTCCCGTCCTCGTGTGGAAACAGGGACAGGTTGAACGCGGCTGGTGAACAGGGTTTGTGCCGAGTTTGAAGCGAATGTGAAGTCAGCCGGCAGGCAGCAGCAGGCGCGCTTCGGCGCCACCTTCAGGATGGTTGCCCAGTTCCGCAACGCCGCCGTGCAGGCGCGCCACTTCGGCCACGAATGGCAGGCCGAGGCCGGAACTGCGCTGCCCCGTGCCCGGCCGCGCCAGCGAGTAGAAGCGCTCGAACACCCGCTCCTGCGCGTACTCCGGCACACCAGGGCCGTTGTCGCGCACGACGATGCGCCAGTTCTGCTGCTGGCGTTGCACGCTCAGCACGATGCGACCGCCCGGCGCGGAAAACGCGATCGCGTTGTCCAGCAGGTTCGAAAGCGCCTGCCGCAGCAGGAAGGCATCGCCCTGCACCGCTGCGCGCTCCGGCAGTTGCACATCCAGTTGGATCTGCCCGGCCTGCAGGCGTGGCGCCGCATCCTCGGCCAGCGCGTGGCAGACCGCGACCAGATCCACCTCGGTGCGCCGCTGCAGCCAACCGTGCTGTTCAACCTCGGCAAGCCGCAGCAACTGGTCGATGGTTTCGGTCAGGCGCCGCT
Source organism: Stenotrophomonas sp. STEN063 (assembly GCF_056854515.1). Classification (NCBI taxonomy): domain Bacteria; kingdom Pseudomonadati; phylum Pseudomonadota; class Gammaproteobacteria; order Lysobacterales; family Lysobacteraceae; genus Stenotrophomonas; species Stenotrophomonas sp. STEN063. Next base: position 24,970 of record NZ_JBXFWF010000019.1, on the reverse strand, counting down.
CCTGCTGCACGATGTTGGCGGCGAAACGCTGCCGGTCAGCTTCCGGCAAGGGCTCCTGCAGGAGTTCGGCAGCGCCGCGTATCGCCGCCAGCGGGCTCTTCATCTCGTGGGTCAGCGACTGCACGTACTGTTCGACATAGGCCTTGCCTTCGAGCTTGCGGCGCATGATTTCCAGCGCCTGGCCGAGGTCGCCGATCTCGTCGCGGCGCCGCTTCGGCGGCGGCACCGGCTCACCGGCGCTGACGGCCTTGGCATAACGACTCAGCCCGCTGATGCCGCGCGACAACCACCACGTCATCAGCAAACCGATCAAGGCCGACAAACCGATCAACCAGGCACCGCGCGCGATGATGGCGCGCTGGCTGGCAACGATGAAGGGATCGATGGTGTCGTTAGGCTGCGACAGCGTCAGCACGCCGATCAGGGTGCGTCCGTCAGCCGGGTCGTACATCGGCGCGGCCACGTGCATTACGGTGTTGGTTTCGTCGCCCGGTATCTCCGGACTGGAACGCGCGCCGTACTCACCGCGCAGGGTTCTGTAGACATCATTCCAGCGCGAGTTGTCGCGGCCCACGTCCTGCCCGCGTGAGTCGTAGACCACGATGCCCTGCGCATTGGTCACCGTCACCCGGTAATCGATGCTCCGCTTGGGGAAACGCCACACCATCGCCTTGGGATCGCGGCGCTGGGCAGTGGCCAGGCGCGCGGCGAAGTCACCGTCGCCGATGTGGCCGGCCTTCAGATCCGGCGCAGCCATCACCGCCAGCACATTGGCCGCGTCCACCAGGGTGGACTCCATCGCCTGGCGCACCCCGGGCTTCACTTCGTTGACGAACACGCGCATCACGAAGAACGCGGCGATGCCGACAATCAGGAAGAACCCCAGGAACAGCTTCAACCCGATACGCATCAGTCAGACATCCAGGGCGTAGCCGACGCCACGGTGGGTGCGTATCGGCTCGCCCTGCGCGCCGGCCGCACGCAGCTTTGCGCGCAGGGTTTTGACGTGGGTATCCACGGTACGGTCGGTGCTGTCGCTGGCGTGGTCCCAGCCACGCTCCATCAACTGCGCCCGGCTCAGGATCGCCCCGGGCCGCTGCAGCAGTGCCGCCAGCAAGGCGTATTCGTAGCGGGTCAGGTCCAGCAGCGCCTCGTCGTAACGGATGCGGCGGCCGTCGTGGTCAATTGCGAACCGCCCCAGCTGCTTCCAGCCACCCTCCTCGGCTGCAACTGGTGCAGCAGGCGCGGTCCGGCGCAGTCGCGCGCGCACCCGGGCCACCATCTCGCGTGGCGAGAACGGCTTGGTCACATAGTCGTCGGCGCCCAGCTCCAGCCCCAATACGCGGTCGAACTCGTCGTTGCGGGCGGTCAGGAAAATCACCGGCACCTGGCTGAAAGTGCGCAGTTCACGGCAGACCTCGAAGCCGCCCAGGTCGGGCAGGCCGACGTCCAGCACCACCACATCGGCGCCATGCTGGCGCAGCAAGGCCAGCGCTTCGCGGCCCAGCGTGCAGTGACTGGCGGCATAGCCTTCGCTGCGCAGCGCATAAAGAAGGGTGTCGGCGATGGCGGCCTCGTCTTCGACGACGAGTACCCGGGCAGGTTGGCTGGACATTGCATCAGGATAGCTGGCCTTGCTGCAGACGCCAGCGGCCGGCAGCAATCGGGACGTATTGGCCCCCTTCGGATCGGCCCACAGCACCGCCGCGCACACAGGCGCCCAGCCGGCTCCCTCCAATGAAAACGCCCACACTACGCCGCAAGCCGTAAACTTCGCCGATGAATTATCGCCACGCCTTCCACGCCGGTAACCACGCCGACGTCCTCAAGCACATCGTCATGCTGGCGATGATCGACGCGCTCAAGCGCAAAGACTCGCCCTTCTTCGTGCTGGACACGCATGCCGGCCGCGGCCGTTACCTGCTGTCCGCCGAGGAAAGCCGCAAAACCGCCGAGATCGACGAAGGCGTGCTGCGACTGATGACTACCCCGTCGCTGCCCGAGGTGGTGGAGCAGTACCTGCGCGCGGTGCAGGCCGACAACCCGGTCGGTGCCTTGATCTCCTACCCCGGCTCGCCGCTGCTGGCCGCGCGCGCCCTGCGCGAACAGGACCGCATGGCCGCCTGCGAGCTGCAGAAGGACGAGGTCACCGCGCTCAAGGAGCTGTTTGCCCACGACCGCCGGGTACAGGTGCACGCCGGCAACGGCTATGAAGCCATCCGCGCCTTCCTGCCGCCCAAGAGCGGCGCGATCAAGATCGGGCGGGCGCTGGTGCTGATCGATCCGCCGTATGAGGTGCAGGACGCCGAATACCCTCTGATTATCTCAACCCTGCGTGAGATTCTTACCCGGATGCCGCAGGCGCAATGCGCGGTCTGGTACCCGATCAAGCAGCGCCGCACCCTGCAACCGTTCTTCCGCAAGGCGGCCGCGCTGCCGGCCAAGTCCATCCTGGTTGCCGAATTCATGGTGAGGGCCGACGACTCTCCGCTGCGTCTGAATGGTAGCGGGATGCTGTTGCTGAACCCGCCATGGCAGTTCGAGCAGGTATTGGCCCCGGCCTTGCCGGTCCTGAAGCAGTATCTGGGTGAAACCGGCACCTCGACCCGGCTGGAGTGGCTGAAGACGCCCGAATGACGGGCGGCGCCGGCAATCTGCAGCCGCTTTGGACCGCGTTCACAGAACGTAGCAGCCGCGGTGACAGAATCAGGCGACTTTGGAGGAAACGTAGTCATGGCCACACGCAACCGCATGCCCCCGTGGCATGAAAATTTCAAGGCTCCCAGCGGCCGTGAGCTGCTGATACGACCCATCCGCCCTGAAGACGGTGCGCCGCTGCAGGGCGCATTTGCCCTGTTCGGGCCGGAAGAAGTGCGCGACAAGTTCCTGCAGTCGGTTGAATCACTGTCGGATGAGACCGCCCAGCGCCTGACCCACCCGAACCCGAAAACCGAGATCGCACTGGTCGCAGCCGAGCCGCTGCCACCCGGCGAAGCGGTTGTCGGCGCGGTGGCGCGCGCCTCCATCATCCCGGGTACCCGCGATGCCGAGTACGCCATCCTGGTCAGCGGCTTCCTTGCCGGTCAGGGTCTGGGCCGGCAGTTGATGCGCAAACTGGTCAAATGGGCGCGCGGCAAATACCTGGATCGCCTGTACGGCGATATCGCCCAGGACAACGAGCCAATGCTGCAGCTGGCCGCTTCGCTGGGCTTCAAGCAGGTGCCGCACCCTTCCGCCGCCCCCGGGCTGGTGCGGATGGTGCTGGAACTGGCCAACTAAGCGCCGGTTCTCCATTCAGCCCACGACAGGCGCCGGCAAGGCGCCTGTCACGTTATCGGCCCTGCAACGCCCGCACCTGCAACCCGGATCAGGCCCAAACGGGCGACCGGGACGCATCTGGTAAAATTCGCGGTTCATGTCGCCTATTACCTACCCCATTCCGCCGCTGCCCCGTTCGGGCCAGCTCCGCGCCTGGTGGCGCGCTCCGGCTTCCAGCAGTGCGCTGGCCTGGCATGTCGCCTGCGCCGCGCAGGCGCACGCCAAACCGCTGCTGCTGATCACCCGCGACAACCACAGCGCGCATCAGCTGGTCGCTGATCTGCAGACCCTGCTGGGTGCGAACAGCCCGTTGCCGGTGGTACCGTTCCCGGATTGGGAAACCCTGCCCTACGACCAGTTCAGCCCGCACCCGGACATCATTTCGCAGCGCCTGGCCGCATTGCACCGCCTGCCGACACTGAAGCAAGGCATCGTCGTGGTGCCGGTGCAGACCCTGCTGCAGCGGCTGGCGCCATTGAGCTACATCGTCGGCGGCAGCTTCGACCTGAAGGTCGGCCAGCGCCTGGACATGGACGCGGAGAAGCGCCGGCTGGAAAGCGCCGGCTACCGCAATGTCGTGCAGGTGATGGACCCGGGTGATTTCGCCGTGCGCGGCGGTCTGCTCGATGTCTATCCAATGGGCGCCGACGCGCCGCTGCGCATCGAGCTGCTGGACGAGGACATCGATTCCATCCGCGAGTTCGACCCGGAATCGCAGCGTTCGCTGGACAAGGTGACGGCAGTGAAGATGCTGCCCGGCCGCGAAGTGCCGATGGATGAGGCCAGCCTCAACAAGGTGCTGGCATCGCTGCGCGAACGCTTCGACGTGGATACCCGGCGCAGTCCCCTGTACCAGGACCTGAAGGCGGGTCTGGCGCCTTCGGGCATCGAATACATGCTGCCGCTGTTCTTCAACCAGACCGCGACCCTGTTCGACTACCTGCCGGACGGTTTCATGACCGTGCTCGGCAACGGCGTCAGCGAAGCCTCCGACGCGTTCTGGCTGCAGACCAACAGCCGTTACGAGCAGCGTCGCCACGATATCGAACGGCCGCTGCTGCCGCCGGACGAGATCTACCAGTCACCGGACAAGCTGCGCGAGCAGTTCAACAAACTGCCGCGCGTGGAAGTCTGCGCGGCCGATCATCCGCGCGCCGCCGAGGCGCAGCCGCTGGGGGACCAGCCGCTGCCGCCGTTGCCGGTCGCGGCCAAGGATGCGCCGGCGGGACAGGCACTGAAGTCTTTCATCGAGCACTACCCGGGCCGGGTGCTGATCGCGGCGGATTCGCCGGGACGGCGTGAGGCCTTGTTGGAGGTGTTGCAGGCTGCTGAATTGCGGCCTGAGGTTGTTGGGAGCTTCAACGACTTTCTTCCTTCCCCCATCGGGGGAAGGTGGCCCGAAGGGTCGGATGGGGGTAAGGCTGCCGGCAAGAGCCAGACAGCTGGTGGGCTTGCGCCCCCTACCCTCTCCCCAACCCCTCTCCCGAAGGGAGAGGGGCTCAAGTTCGCCATTACTGTTGCGCCGCTGGATGACGGCTTTGCGCTCAGCGAGCCGGCCTTGGCCGTGCTTACCGAGCGCCAGCTGTTCCCGGAACGTGCTGGGCAGGCGCGGCGTACGCGGCGGGCTGGGCGTGAGCCCGAATCCATCATCCGTGACCTTGGTGAGCTGACCGAAGGCGCGCCCATCGTCCATGAAGATCATGGTGTTGGCCGCTACCGCGGATTGATCGCGATGGATGTCGGCGGCATGCCCGGCGAATTCCTCGAGATCGAATACGCCAAGGGCGACCGCCTGTACGTGCCGGTCGCGCAACTGCACCTGATCAGCCGCTACTCCGGCGCGTCGCCGGAAACCGCGCCGCTGCATTCACTCGGTGGCGAACAGTGGGCCAAGGCCAAGCGCAAGGCTGCGGAGAAAGTCCGCGACGTTGCCGCCGAGCTGCTGGAAATCCAGGCCCGTCGCCGCGCCCGTGCGGGCCTGGCACTGGATGTCGACCGTTCGATGTACGAGCCGTTCGCGGCAGGCTTCCCGTTCGAGGAAACCCCCGATCAGCAGGCGGCGATCGAGGCCACCTTGCGTGACCTGCAATCCAGCCAGCCGATGGACCGCGTGGTCTGCGGCGACGTCGGCTTCGGCAAGACCGAGGTCGCCGTACGTGCTGCGTTCGCCGCGGCAAGCGGCGGCAAGCAGGTTGCGGTACTGGTGCCGACCACGCTGCTGGCCGAACAGCACTACCGCAACTTCCGCGACCGCTTCGCCGATTACCCGCTGCGGGTGGAAGTGCTGTCGCGCTTCAAGACCAGCAAGGAAATCAAGGCCGAGCTCGACAAGGTCGCCGAAGGCACCATCGATGTGATCATCGGCACGCACCGGCTATTGCAGCCGGACGTGAAGTTCAAGGACCTGGGCCTGGTCATCGTCGACGAAGAACAGCGCTTTGGCGTGCGCCAGAAGGAAGCGCTGAAGGCGATGCGCGCCAACGTGCACCTGCTGACCCTGACCGCGACGCCGATCCCGCGTACCCTGAACATGGCCATGGCCGGCCTGCGCGACCTGTCCATCATCGCCACCCCGCCGCCGAACCGCCTGGCGGTGAAGACCTTCGTCACCGCATGGGACAACGCGCAGCTGCGTGAAGCCTTCCAGCGCGAATTGTCGCGTGGCGGCCAGCTGTACTTCCTGCACAACGATGTGGAAAGCATGGGGCGGATGCAGCGCGAGCTGTCCGAACTGGTACCCGAAGCACGCATCGGCATGGCCCACGGGCAGATGCCCGAGCGCGAGCTGGAACGGGTGATGCTGGATTTCCAGAAGCAGCGCTTCAATGTGCTGCTGGCCAGTACCATCATCGAGTCGGGCATCGACATCCCCAACGCCAACACCATCATCATCAACCGCGCCGACCGCTTTGGCCTTGCACAGTTGCATCAGCTGCGTGGCCGCGTTGGCCGCTCGCATCACCGCGCTTACGCTTACCTGCTGGTACCGGACAAACGTTCGATCACGCCAGACGCGCAGAAACGCCTGGATGCCATCGCCTCGATGGACGAATTGGGCGCCGGCTTCACCCTGGCCACCCACGATCTTGAAATCCGAGGTGCGGGTGAATTGCTCGGCGAAGACCAGAGCGGGCAGATGGCCGAGATCGGCTTCAGCCTGTACACCGAACTGCTGGAACGCGCGGTCCGCTCGATCAAGTCCGGCAAGCTGCCGGACCTGGATGCGGGCGAAGAAGCGCGCGGCGCCGACGTCGAACTGCATGTGCCGGCGTTGATTCCGGAAGACTACCTGCCCGATGTGCACACCCGCCTGACCCTGTACAAGCGCATCAGCTCAGCACGCGACAGCGAGCGTCTGCGCGAACTGCAGGTGGAGATGATCGATCGCTTCGGCCTGCTGCCGGATCCGGTCAAGCATCTGTTCGCCATCGCCGAGCTCAAGCTGCAGGCCAACGAACTGGGCATCCGCAAACTGGAGCTGGGCGAGAACGGTGGTCGCATCGTCTTCGACAGCAAGCCCAACATCGATCCGATGGTGGTGATCCAGCTGATCCAGAAGCAACCCAAGCTCTACCAGATGGACGGCCCGGACAAGCTGCGCATCAAGCATCCTCTGCCGGAAAGCGCCGACCGCTTCAACGCCGCACGCGCGTTGTTGACCACGTTGCATCCCGGCCGCGCCTGAAAAAGCCAGCTGTCAACATTGCGTGAAGGTGAAAGGGCGTTGAAAATAACGCCCCCTCTCTTACGCTCGCAGCCGTTCCCCACACGGCTCCGTCATCATGTTGACCATCACCACGCCCGTGGGCCTGTCGCATCCACCGGATGACAGCTCCTGCGCTATCGATGTATTGGCCGCCGCGCTGGACCAGCGCGACAGCTATACCGACCACCACTGCGATCGCGTCTCGCAACTTGCCCAGGCCATGGGCCGCCGCTGCGATCTGTCCGAAGAGCGTATCGGCCATCTCGTGCTGGCCGCGCGCTTCCATGATGTCGGCAAGATCGGCATCCGTGATGACGTCCTGTTGCACCCCGGCAAGCTCGACGAGGATAAGATTTCGGTGATGCGCACCCATCCGGAGCGCGGCGCGCGTCTGTTCGCCAGCACCGGCCGCAGTGACGCCAAAGCCGTTGCCACGCTGATCCGCCATCACCACGAAGCCTGGGATGGCAGCGGCTACCCGCACGGCCTGCAGGGCGAAGACATTCCGTTGGAATCACGCATCCTGACCATCGTCGATGGCTTCGACGCACTAACCTCGCAGCGCCCCTACCGTGGCCCGATGCCGATACAGCGGGCCATCGAGATCCTGGCCAACGACCGCGGGCGTTTGATCGACCGGCGCCTGTTCGGCGAGTTCATGGGCCTGCTGCGCGGTGATGGTGCACCCGCCGTCTGAGCCATCGCGTCACAACACCGGCGACATCATCGCCACGGCGTTCTGCAGCAGGCGGATTGGCAGCGGCCACGCCATCACCTGCGACAACAGCACCGGCTCGGATACCGTCAGATAGTCCTCCTGTCGCCGCACGATGCTGGCGGTGACCGCACTGTCGGCGATCAGCAGGTTGTTCTCGAAGTTCAACTCCAGACTGCGGCGGTCCATGTTGGCCGAGCCGACCAGGGCAATCTCGCCGTCGATGGTCAGCGATTTTGCATGCAGCAGGCCCAGCGGGTATTCATAGACCTCCACGCCACACTGCAGCAGATCGGCATAGGTGCTGCGACTGCTTTGCCCAACCAGCCAGGAGTCATTGTGCCTGGGCAGGATCAGCCGCGTGCGTACGCCGCGGCGCGGCGCCGCACAGATCGCACGCAGCAGCGCTTCGTCCGGCACGAAATATGGCGTACTGATCACCAGCTCGCGCTGTGCCGCATAGACACAGGCTGCAAACATATCGGTCATCACGTTGTGACGGGTAACCGGACCGGTTTCAAACGCCAGCGCCATGCACCCATCGGCAAAGGGCTGCGCCACGTCGGCCGCGTATCCGTCCAGACCCTGCTCACCGCTTTCCGGAATCCAACCGCTCAGGAACAAGCGCTGCGTCTGCGCCACCACCGGACCTTCGCAACGCAGCAGCAGGTCAATCCACGGTGCAAAACGCGGCTTGACCCGGAATTCCGGATCCGCGCAATTCTGGCTACCGCAGTAGGCAATGCGGTTGTCGATGACCACGATCTTGCGGTGATCACGCAGATCCATGCGACTGAAGGCCATGTGCTGCAGACGATTGAGATCGTCCAGGGTCCGTAGCAGCTTGACCCCGGCTTGGGTCAGCTGCGCCCAACGCGGGCTGCCGATGAAGGCGCGTGAACCCAGCGCATCCACCATCACCCTGCACGCCACGCCACGACCTGCCGCGGCGGCAACCGCGTCAGCAACACGCCCGCCAGCATCGTCATCCAGCCAGATATAGAAGGCGATGTGCACACTCTGCTGCGCCTGCGCGATATCGCGCACCAGGGCATCGATGGCAGCCCTGCAATCGTCCATGGGCGCTGTCGGATGGCTGCCGGTGGCGCCGAGCAGAATAATGCGGTTGCCGCGTTGAGGCTGGGCGCCGTTGATCGATGTCGCCAAGGCAAACAACGATGACGCTGGCACCGGCAGCGATGCCAGCGCGACGTCACTGTGGGCCGCCTCATTCAAGTCCGCGAGCATCCGCGCTGTCTGCTGCAGCCGACGCAGGCGCGCCCGGCCAACATTGGTTTCACCGAGCAGTAGATAGGCCAGCATGCCGATGACCGGTGCCAGCATGATCACCAGTACCCAGGCTGCGCGGGATGCAGGTGTCCGGTTGGCGCGGGTAAGCGCCCGCGCTGCGATCACCAGATGCAGCACGAACAGCAGCATGCTCATCAGCCAATGCAGCGTCGCATGCGGGTCACTCAGGTCCAGCATCATGCGATCTCCTGACAGCAGCCCGATCGAGTGCAGCCGATGCAACGCAAACGACATGAAATGCGCACGGTGCACAGCTGATCAAGCCACGCCAACCCGTGGCCTGCACGCACAGCTCCTTCCCGCGTTACAGCGCCAGCCAAGGCGCTTGCGCCAATGCGGCCTGCAGGTGGGCCAGCAACACGTCGGACTGCTCCAGCTGCTGCTCACCAATGGCTGCCAAGGGCCAGATGCCGGAGGCATTGAATGCCACCGCGCCACTGAACCGGGCCAACGACGGCAAGTGCACTTCAACCTGGGTCTGCGCCTGCCCAAGCGCGGCCACGCCGTCCATCAGCAGACGCTCGGTGCTGCCACGCAGCGCCGATGCCTGTGGCCAGCACACCTGCGCGCCGTCCCAGAACGCCAGGTTCCAGGTGGTGCCTTCGCTGATGCGGCCTTGCGCATCGACAAACAGGGCGTCATCGAATCCGCGCTGCAAGGCTTGCCTGCGCAGGTGGAACAGCGGGAACGTCCCCACGTGCTTGATATGCGCCAACTCGCGTTGATACGGCAGAGGCAGCACTGAACGTGCGAGCGCTGGAATCGATGCCGGCGCGGCGACGGCGATCAACACATCCACCGGCACCGTACGCAGCGGCTGGCGGAAATCGAACTGCCGCGAGAACACCGTGATCCTTACCGATGCATCCGCCGCGTCGAGCTGCTGCAATGCCTGCCGCAGCCATGCCACCAGCTGCGTGCCATCCAGCTCAACATCGAACAGCTCACGCGTGCCCTCCTGCAGCCGCTGCAGGTGCAGCGCCCAGCCCTGCACCGCGCCAGTGCGCACCTGCAACGAGGTGAAGTGCCCGTAATTGACCAGCGCCGCGCTCAACGCCCCGGCATCGGCCAATTGCCCGTTGCAGAACAGCACCGTCACGGCAGCGCCTGCGCCTGTGCCCACATCGCACGCAGTATCTGCGCCGCCGGTGCGTGCCTGGCCATCCATGCCGACTGCCCTGCCCAGGCCTGCATCGCATCGAGCTGGTTGGTGGCACTTGCCTGCTTGCGCATGCTGGCGGTCAGTCCGCGTTGCACCGGATAGGGACGTGGGGCTGGCGCGTCGGCCGCCTCGGCAGCTCGCACATAGGCGGTATCGAGGGCGCGTCCAAGTCGGCCACTGAAGGCCCGCGTCGCGCACGTGGCTTCGGGCTCGGCAACGGCCAACGCCTGCTTCCACGCCGCGGGAATATCGGATTCATCGGCGGCCAGGAATGCCGTGCCCACCTGCACCGCGCTGGCACCCAACATCAGGGCCGCCGCGACACCACGACCATCGGCAATGCCGCCAGCGGCGATCACCGGCACGCTCAGGTGATCGACCAGACGCGGCAGCAAGGCGAACAGACCGACCATCTGCCGTTCGGCAAGCGCTGGGTCAAACGCACCACGATGGCCGCCCGCCTCCATGCCCTGCGCAACCACCGCGTCGGCACCGGCGGCCTGCGCCTGCAGTGCTTCACTCAAGGTGGTCGCGCAGGCGAACCAGGCAATGCCGGCAGCCTGAAGTCGTGCCACCTGTGCGGCGGAAAACACCCCCATGATGGTGGAAGCCACCGCCGGCCGGGCGGCAACCAACGCATCGAACTGGGCGTCAAAATCGGCAGGACCTGCATCACCGGCTTCCGCCGCGACCTGCGGCCCCCATTGCGCAAGAAACTCACGCGTCGCCGTTTCGGCGGCAGGGTCCCGCCGCGGAGCCGCATCCGGCACCCACACGTTCACCTGCGCCGGCCCCTGCGACTGCTGGCCGAATGCCTGCATCCACTGGCTGATCTGTTCCGGCGTGGACAGTACCGCGCCCATCGCGCCCATGCTGCCGGCATTGGCAAGCGCTGCGGACAGCGGCACCGGGCAGGCGCCGGCCATCGGCGCCAGCAGGATCGGAAGTTCAAGACCGAAGCGCTGGCAGAACGCTTCGGTCCGGGCTGAGATGAGGGCGTTGTGCATGGCGGTGATCATACCGCCGATGCCCGCGCTGCTCAGCGCAGCGAAAGTGCGTAGGAACGCACCAGCTGGCTGTCCATCTCTTCGTTGAAAGTGAAGTTCACATACTGCGCATCATCGGCAGCGAAATCCACGTCCACCCGCGAGCGGCCGATTTCAGCGCCGGACTCGTCCAGTGCGCGCGCAAGGAATGCACCCTTGTACGGCTTGGTTGCCACCACATACACAGACGCATCCTTGGAGCCCATGCCGCGGCTCTTGCCCAAGGTCACGGTCATGCCGTTGCTGACCACTTCCGGCGCGACGTCGAGCTTGAGCGACATGCGCTTGTCGACGCCCTCACCCAGGCCGGCAACGAAATCGGTGGCGGTGCCGCTGATCGCGCTGCCCGCCTTCTGCGACAGCGAGCGGTCCTCGCCACATGCGCCCAGCGCCAGCACCGCCAACACCAGATACATCCTGTTCTTCATGCACCACTCCCTGTTCAACCGGTTGGAATCAAACGTTATCAACGGAACGGCAGGCCGCCCTTGCCACCCATGGCGCCGAGCATGCCCTTCATGTTGCGCATCATGCCCTTCATGCCGCCACCGGCCAGCTTGCCCATCATCTTTTCCATCTGCATGTACTGCTTCATCAGCTTGTTGACGTCAGCCGGCTGGGTGCCGGAGCCACGCGCGATGCGGGCACGGCGCGAGCCATTGAGCAGGCCCGGGTTGCGGCGCTCCTTCTTGGTCATCGAGCCGATGATGGCGATCATGCGCGGCACTTCCTTGCTCTGGCTGACCTGCGCCTTGAGGTGCTCGGGGATCTGGCCCAGGCCCGGCAGCTTGTCCATCAGGCCGCCGATGCCGCCCATGTTCTGCATCTGCTCCAGCTGGTCGCGCATGTCGTTCAGATCGAACTTCTTGCCCTTGGCAACCTTCTCGGCCAGCTTCTGTGCCTTGTCCTTGTCGACCTGCTGTTCGACCTGCTCCACCAGCGACAGCACGTCGCCCATGTCGAGGATGCGGCTGGCCACACGTTCCGGGTGGAACACATCCAGGCCGTCGACCTTTTCACCGGTACCGGTGAACTTGATCGGCTTGCCGGTGATGTAACGCACGCTCAGCGCGGCACCGCCGCGGGCGTCACCGTCGGTCTTGGTCAGCACCACGCCGGTCAACGGCAGCGCTTCGCCGAAGGCCTTGGCGGTGTTGGCGGCGTCCTGGCCGGTCATGGCATCGACCACGAACAGGGTTTCGGCCGGGTTGACCGCGGCGTGCAGGGCCTTGATCTCGGCCATCATCGCTTCGTCGATGGCCAGGCGGCCGGCGGTATCGACCAGCAGCACGTCGGCGAACGACTTGCGCGCGTCATCGATGGCAGCGCGGACGATGTCCACCGGCTTCTGGTCGGGCGCGGACGGGAAGAACAGCACGCCGACCTGTTCGGCCAGGGTCTTCAACTGCTCGATGGCGGCCGGACGGTAAACGTCGGCAGACACCACCATCACCTTCTTCTTGCGCTTTTCCTTCAGGTGCTTGGCCAGCTTGCCCACCGTGGTGGTCTTGCCGGCACCCTGCAGGCCCGCCATCAGGATGATGGCCGGCGCAGGCACGTTGAGGTTCAGGTCGGTGGCCTGGGCACCCATGACGGCGGTCAGCTCGTCGCGCACGACCTTGATCAGGGCCTGGCCCGGGGTAAGCGACTTGAGAACCTCCTGGCCAACCGCGCGAACCTTGATCTTCTCGATCAGGGCCTGCACCACCGGCAGGGCCACATCGGCCTCCAGCAGGGCGATGCGCACCTCGCGGGTGGCCTCGCGGATGTTTTCTTCAGTCAGGCGGCCGCGCCCACGCAGGCGCTCGATGGTGCCGGAAAGGCGCTGGGTCAGTGACTCGAACATGCGACGGAACCTGCGGAAATCGTGGAAACAGAGGCAGTCAGTATAACGGCCAGCCGCCGCCACCGCCGGTTCAGATCGCCAGCGAGGGGCCTGTATGCGAAACTGCAGCGATGACAATCGTTCTCATCGCCGCCGCACTCTATCTGGTGTCCACCGCCCTGCTGGTACGCGGGCTGGCCGGCGAACGCAGTCCGCCCCCACGCAGCTGGCTGCTGCCGACGATCGCCGCCGTGCTGCTGCACGCCGGTTACCACCTGATGGTGGCGATGAAGACCGCTGGCGGGCCGGACATGCACTTCTTCGCGGCGCTGTCGCTGGTGGGCCTGGGCATGGCGGCATTGACCGCCGTGGTTGGCGCACGCGGACGCATGTCGGCGCTGGGCGTGGTGGTGTTCCCGATGGCGGCGATCCTGCTGCTGGCCTACCACGGCTACGGCCATGAGCCGAGCAAGTTGCTGGGCTGGCGCCTGGCCACCCATGCCTGGCTCGCACTGCTGGCCTACGCCACGCTGAGCGTGGCCGCGCTGCTGGCCATCATGCTGTGGCTGCAGGAGCGGGCCCTGCGCCGCCGTGACTTCCGCCCGTGGCTGCGCGCCCTGCCGCCGCTGGCCGACCTGGAGACCCTGCTGTTCCGCACGATCACGGTCGGCTTCTGCCTGCTGACCCTGACCCTGCTGACCGGCGTGCTGTTCGTCGACAACCTGCTGGAGCAGAAGCTGGTGCACAAGACCGTGCTCAGCGTGCTGTCGTGGATCGTCTTCGGCACCTTGCTGATCGGCCGTCGCCGCTACGGCTGGCGCGGCAGCAAGGCCGTGCACTGGACCCTGACCGCGATGGCGCTTCTGCTGCTGGCGTTCTTCGGCAGCCGCTTCGTGATCGAGCTGGTGCTGGGTCGCGGCTGAGCCAACGACCTGTAGCGCCGAGCCATGCTCGGCAGGGGCTTTCGCAAAGAACCCGCTTGTGGGAGCGGCATGAGCCGCGAAGCTGATGATCGATCCGATCCAGAGGTTCCCGCAATTTCATTGCCGCCAGCGTCGCGGCTCATGCCGCTCCTACACGATGGCGGTGGGCTGATGTAATGCCGGGAAGGCCTCTGCCGAGCATGGCTCGGCACTACAGTCGTCGCTTATTCCATCGCTGCTTCCAGCGCCTGCGACAACCGCTCCACCGCAATGACTTCCATGCCCTTCACCGTGCCCGCCTTGGGTGCGTTGGCCTTGGGCACGATCGCGCGCTTGAAGCCATGCGTGGCCGCTTCGCGCAGGCGATCCTCACCGTTCGGCACCGGGCGGATCTCGCCGGACAAACCCACTTCGCCGAAGGCGATGGTCTTCTCCGCCAGTGGCCGGTCCTGCAGCGAGGACAGCACCGCCAGCAGCACCGGCAGATCGACGGCGGTTTCCTGCACGCGGATGCCACCGACCACATTCACGAATACGTCCTGGTCGCCGACCAGCACGCCGCCATGGCGATGCAGCACCGCCAGCAGCATCGCCAAACGATTCTGTTCGAGGCCCACCGCGACCCGGCGCGGATTGGACAGCGGCGAGGAGTCCACCAACGCCTGCACTTCCACCAGCAATGGGCGCGTGCCTTCGCGGGTCACCATCACGCAACTGCCAGGCTGGCGGGTGCTGCCGCCGGACAGGAAGATCGCCGATGGATTGGGCACTTCCTTCAAACCCTTTTCGCCCATCGCGAACACGCCCAGCTCATTGACCGCGCCGAAGCGGTTCTTGAACGCGCGCAGGATGCGGAAGCGGCTGCCGCTTTCACCTTCGAAATACAGCACCGCATCGACCATGTGCTCCAGCACACGCGGGCCAGCGATGCCGCCCTCCTTGGTGACATGGCCGACCAGGAACACGGCGGTACCGGTTTCCTTGGCAAAACGCACCAGCCGCGCCGCACTCTCGCGCACCTGGCTGACCGAGCCGGGCGCAGCGGTCAACGCCTCGGTCCACAGCGTCTGCACCGAGTCAGCGACAATCAGCTTGGGCCGCGCCTTCACTGCGTGCTGCAGGATGTTCTCGACACCGGTCTCGGACAGTGCGTTGATGCCCTCCAGCGGCAGGTCCAGGCGCACTGCCCGGCCGGCCACCTGCGACAGCGACTCTTCACCGGTGACGTACAGCACCGGCAAGCTGCTGGCCATCTTGGCCACCGCCTGCAGCAGCAGCGTGGACTTGCCGATACCCGGGTCGCCGCCAACCAGCACCACGGCCCCCTCCACCAGGCCGCCACCCAGCACCCGGTCGAACTCGCTGATGCCGGTGGAAACCCGCAGATGCTCGGTCTGCTGCACATCCTTCAAGGCGGTGATCTTGGGTGCCTCAACCTTGCCGGCCCAACCGCTGCGGCGTGCCGCCGGCGCCTTTGCCGCCGCGGCGGTCTCGAGCACGATCTCGCTCAGCACGTTCCATACACCGCATTCGGTGCACTGGCCCTGCCATTTGCCGTACTCGGCGCCACATTCGCTGCAGACGTATGCACTGCGGGTCTTGGCCATGGAAATTCCTATCTGCGTCAGCGCCGCAGGATAGCCCACCAAGGTCGCAAGGGCTGCGACAGCTAAAGTCCGCGCCGCCACCGCCGCTATGTAAGCGGGGCTGCGCCCCGCATCAGTGCTTCAGGAACCCCCAATGATTGGCAGTTACAACCAGAGCCTCGTTGTCGTCTCGTTACTGGTGGCGATACTCGCCTCCTATACCGCGCTGGACATGTCAGCGCGTGTCGCCAGCAGCCAAAGCCGCAGAGCCGCGCGCATCTGGCTGGTGGGCGGCGCAGTGGCCATGGGCCTGGGCATCTGGTCGATGCACTTCATCGGCATGTTGGCGTTCAAGCTGCCGATCCCGGTCGGCTATGACCTCTTCCTCACCACCTGCTCACTGGCGGCGTCCGTTGGCGCATCGATGTACGCGCTGTGGCTGGTGTCACGCCAACGCCTGCCAATCGCTCGTCTGCTGTCCGGCGCAGTACTGATGGGGCTAGGCATCGCAGCCATGCACTACATCGGCATGGCCGCGATGCAGATGCAACCGGGCATCGACTATGACCCGATCTGGTTCACCGCCTCGATCCTGATCGCCATTGGCGCGTCGGCGGCGGCATTGTGGATCGCACAACGCCTGCGTCATGAACAGCCCCGCCTGATGCCGATGCGCCTACTGGCATCCTTGGTGATGGGCATTGCCATCGTCGGCATGCATTACACCGGCATGGCCGCCGCCCGCTTCCCCGTCGATGCCATCTGCAGCGCCATCAGCGACGGCGGGCTGGATATCCACCTGCTCGCAGGGCTGGTCATCGTCACCACGATTGCCACCTTGTCGGTCGCACTGCTGGCCTCGGTGTTCGACGGGCAGATGCGGTTGCGCACCGGCGTACTCGCCCATTCACTGGCCAATGCCAATGAAAAACTGGTGCAGGCCGCATTGCACGACCCCCTGACCCAACTGCCCAACCGAGTACTCCTGCAGGACCGCATCGAGCGCGCCATCGAGAAAGCCAACCGCCGCGAGTTCGGCTTGGCCCTGATGTTCTGCGACCTCGACGGTTTCAAGAACGTCAACGATGCCTACGGCCACCAGCTTGGCGACCGCCTGCTGGTGCAATTCAGCAAGAAGGTCAGCGCACTGCTGCGCAGCCAGGACACCTTTGCCCGCCTCGGCGGGGATGAATTCGTCATCGTGATGACCATCGATTCACCCGACGACGCAGCCCTGATGGCCGAGCAGATCAGCGCCGCGATCAGCGCGCCCTTCCTCATCGACAACGCCGAGCTGCTGGTCAGCGCCAGCATCGGCATCGCGCTGTACCCGGAAGACGCCAGCACCGAACGTGAGTTGATGATGCATGCCGATGCGGCGATGTATCACGTCAAGCACAGCGGCCGGAACGGCCACGCGTTCTTCACCTCGACCATGCAGGCCGGCACCCGCCAGCGCCTGCGCCTGCTGCAGGACCTGCGCCACGCAACCGCGCGCAATGAGCTGGTGCTGCATTACCAGCCCAAGTTCCCGGCAGGCGGCAGCCGCGCCAACGGTGCTGAAGCGCTGCTGCGCTGGAATCACCCGGAGCTTGGCCTGCTGTCGCCCGATGTGTTCATTCCCGTTGCCGAGCGCAGCGGCTTGATCATCCAGATCGGCGAATGGGTGCTGGATGCGGCCTGCGCCCAGCTGCGTGCCTGGCATGACGCCGGCAACACCGATTGGTCAATGGCGGTGAACCTGTCACCGCTGCAGTTCGCCTCGCCGACGCTGGTGGAAACCGTGCGTGGCGCGCTCGAGCGCCATGCGCTGGACCCGCGCCAGCTGACCCTGGAAGTGACTGAAAGCACCGCGATGAAGGACGTGGAAGCCAGCCTGCAGATGCTGGAGGCACTGACTGCGATGGGCGTGCGTATCGCCATCGACGACTTCGGCACCGGTTATTCCAGCCTGCTCTACCTCAAGCGCATGCCGGCCACGGAGCTCAAGATCGACCGCGCTTTCGTCCGCGACCTGGAACACAACAGCGAGGATGCAGCCATCGTCTCCTCGATCATCGCACTGGGCCGCACACTGCAGCTGCAGGTAGTCGCCGAAGGCGTGGAAACCGAGGCGCAGCGCAACTTCCTCGGCGAGCTAGGTTGTGACGTATTGCAGGGCTACCACCTCGGCCGGCCCATGGCGGCCGCCGATTTCGTAAGCCGCAACAGCTGAAGCCAGCGCGCCGTTTGCAGGAGCGACGTAAGCCGCGAAGCTGGCAACGCCTGAAAAGCCCAAAGGCCAACCCCTCCCCCGGCCCTCCCCTTGGCTTCGCCAAAGGGAGGGAGCAACGGCGTAGTGCCGAGCCATGCTCGGCAGGGGCATTCCCAATAGAGCATCGGCCTGCAGATGTGGGAGTGGCGTAAGCCGCGAAGCCCGCGATTCTGCAGATCCCAGGAATGCTGATCGCTGGAGGATTGTCAGCTTCGCGGCTTACGCCGCTCCCACAACTGCGGTCGGCGGTAGCTTTATCGGGAACGCCCCTGCCGAGCATGGCTCGGCACTACAAAAAACAAAAGCAAAGGCCGCCTTGCGGCGGCCTTTGCTGTGCATCAAGCGATCAAGCCGCTCAGTGCATCATGTGGTGATTCATGTTCCACATGACCCACAGCGTGCCCAGCACGATGATGCCGATCACCACCAGGGTGAACATGCCGGCATTGACGTTCCAGCGGGCAGCCGAGGAACGATCAAGGTGCAGGAAGAACACCAGGTGCACCAGCAGCTGCAGGATGCCTGCAACCACGATCACCGCGCCGGTGGCGAAGGACGACATGCCACCGCTCATCACCACCCAGAACGGGATGATGGTGAGCACGGCTGCCAGCACGAAGCCGATCAGGTAAGACTTGACGCTGCCGTGGCTCTCACCAGCGGCACCGTGTGCATGATTGTCATGTGCGGACATTACATCGCTCCCGACAGATAAACGACAGAGAACACGCCAATCCAGACCAGATCCAGGAAGTGCCAGAACAGGCTCAGGCACGCCATGCGGGTCTTGTTGCGCGGGGTCAGGCCATCCTGCTTGAGCTGGACGAACATCACCGCCAGCCACAGCAGACCCGCGGTCACGTGCAGACCATGGGTACCCACCAGGGCGAAGAACGCCGACAGGAAGGCACTCTTGTCCGGGCCGTGGCCGTTGTGGATCAGGTGGTTGAACTCCCAGATTTCCATGCCCATGAAGCCGGCGCCCAGCAGCCAGGTGATGGCCAGCCAGAAGAACATCAGGCCCTTCTTCGACTGGTGCATGGCGATCATGCCCAGGCCGAAGGTCAGCGAGGACACCAGCAGCAGCGCGGTTTCCCACGCCACGAACGGCAGCTCGAACAGGTCCTTGGCCGACGGGCCACCATTGGTGCCGCCGGACAGAACCACATACGTCACGAACAGGGTGGCGAAGATGAGCAGATCGCTCATCAGGTACACCCAGAAACCGAAGACGGTGTTCTCGCTGGTGTCGTGATGCTCGTGATGGTCCGCAGCGTGCGCTGCGGAACCGTGGGTCATCGTGTGGGCGTTCGTGCTCATGCCTTCACCTCGGTCTTCACCAAGCCCTGAGCTTCCAGGTGCTTACGGTGTTCGTTCTCGATACGTTCCACCTCGGCAGCCGGCACCCAGTAATCCACGTCCTTGTCGAAGGTACGGTAGATGAAGGTGGCGATCATGCCGACCAGGCCGATGATGGCCAGCACCCACATGTGCCAGACCATCGCAAAGCCCAGCACCAGGCTGAACGCGCCGATGACAACACCGGTACCGGTGTTCTTCGGCATGTGGATGTCGCTGTACTTGGCCGGCTTCTGCCAGGCTTCGCCGCGCTGCTTGCGGTGCCAGAATTCGTCCAGCTCCTCACCCTTGGGCAGGGTAGCGAAGTTGTAGAACTGCACCGGGGAAGCGGTTTCCCACTCCAGGGTACGGGCATCCCACGGATCGCCAGTCAGGTCAGCATTCTTCTTGCGGTCGCGGATGGACACGGCGATCTGGATCACCTGGCACAGGATGCCGAGGGCGATGATCGCGGCGCCGACAGCGGCAACGATGAAGTACGGCTGGTAGTCCATGTTCGGGTAGCTCTGCATACGACGCGTAGCACCCATGAAGCCCAGTGCGTACAGCGGCATGAAGGCCACGTAGAAGCCGATGAACCAGCCCCAGAACGCGCGCTTGCCCCAGGTTTCATTCAAGGTGAAGCCGAACATCTTCGGCCACCAGTAAGTGATACCGGCAAACATGCCGAACACCACGCCGCCGATGATGACGTTGTGGAAGTGGGCAATCAGGAACAGCGAGTTGTGCAGCACGAAGTCGATGGCCGGGATCGCCAACATCACGCCGGTCATGCCGCCGATGGTGAAGGTGACCATGAAACCGATCGTCCACAACACCGGCGAGGTGAAGTGCACGCGGCCGCGGTACATCGTGAACAGCCAGTTGAAGATCTTCACGCCGGTCGGGATCGAGATGATCATCGTCGTGATGCCGAAGAAGGCATTGACGTTGGCACCCGAGCCCATGGTGAAGAAGTGGTGCAACCACACCAGGAACGACAGCACACCGATCGCACAGGTGGCGTAGACCATGCCCTTGTAACCGAACAGGGTCTTGCGCGAGAACGTGGCGATCACTTCAGAGAACACACCGAATGCCGGCAGCACCAGGATGTAGACCTCCGGGTGACCCCAGATCCAGATCAGGTTGATGTACAGCATGGCGTTGCCGCCACCATCGTTGGTGAAGAAGTGCGTACCCAGGTAACGGTCCAGGGTCAGCAGCACCAGGGTGATGGTCAACACCGGGAAGGCAGCAATGATCAGCAGGTTGGTGACCAGGGCGGTCCAGCTGAACACCGGCATGTGCATCAGCTTCATGCCCGGGCTACGCATCTTGAGGATGGTGATGAAGAAGTTGATACCGCTCAGCGTGGTACCCAGGCCGGAGACCTGCAGCGCCCAGATGTAGTAATCCATACCTACGCTTGGACTGTATTCCAAGCCTGACAAGGGCGGGAACGCCAACCAGCCGGTCGCAGCGAATTCACCGATCCACAGCGAGATCATCATCAGGCCGCAGCCTGCGACGAACAGCCAGAAGCTCAGCGAGTTCAGGAACGGGAAGGCAACGTCGCGGGCACCAATCTGCAGCGGCACCACCAGGTTCATCAAACCGGTGATCAGCGGCATGGCCACGAAGAAGATCATGATCACGCCGTGGGCGGTGAAGATCTGGTCGTAGTGGTGTGGCGGCAGGTAGCCTTCGGCGCCGCCAGCGGCAACCGCCTGCTGGGCACGCATCATGATCGCGTCGGAGAAGCCGCGCAGCAGCATCACGAACGCCACGATCAGGTACATCGCGCCGATCTTCTTGTGGTCCACCGAGGTGAACCACTCCTTCCACAGATAGCCCCACAGCTTGAACTTGGTGACCGCGGCTACAACAGCCAGGCCGCCCAGCATCGCGCCGATGAGGGTGGTGAGCACGATGGGATCGTGCGGCAGTGAATCAAGAGAGAGTTTTCCAAGCATCGTCATTCTCCCGAGGCGCCATGGCCGGCATGTGCGGCTTCGGCGGGCTCGTTGGCAGTGTGACCGGCGTGGCCGTCAGCCGTGGCGGCAGCAGGCGCAGCGGCGGCAGGAGCCTCGTGGCCCATGGCGGCGTGGTCCATCGCGTCATGGCCCATCGCAGCGTGGTCCATGGCTTCGGGCTGCATCGCCTCGTGGCCGGCACCTTCGTGCGACATCTTCTTGCCATCGTGCTTCATGCCGAAGTGGTGGTTCTCACCGGCGTGCTTGGCAATGATGGTGTTGAACAGGCCCTTCTCGGTGCTGCCGTAGTAGGTCACCGGGTGCCAGTCGTGGTTCTGCTCGGTGGTGAGTTCGGTAAACGCCTTCTGGTCCATGACCTTGGCATCGCCGCGCACCTTGGCCAACCAGGCCTGGTATTCCTCATTGCTCACCGCGTGCGCGGTGAAATGCATCTTGCTGAAGCCTGCACCGCTGTAATGCGAGGAGCGGCCTTCATAGCTGCCGGCCTCGTTGGCGATCAGGTGCAGTTTGGTCTCCATGCCGGCCATCGAGTAGATCATGCTACCCAGATGCGGAATGAAGAACGCATTCATCACCGTATCGGCGGTGATCTTGAAGTTCAGCGGGGCATCAACCGGGAAGGTCAGCTCGTTGACCACGGCGATGTTCTCTTCCGGGTAGACGAACAGCCACTTCCAGTCCAGCGAGATCGCTTCGATCACCACCGGCTTGGTATCGGACTCCAGCGGCTTGTACGGATCCAGCGCATGCGAAGAACGCCAGGTCAGCACGGCCAGGACCAGGATGATCATGCACGGGATCGACCAGACCACCACTTCGATGGCGGTGGAGTGAGACCAGTTGGGCTCGTAACGGGCCTTGGTGTTGGATGCGCGGTACTTCCACGCGAACACCAGCGTCAGCACGATCACCGGAATGACCACCAGCAGCATCAGCACCGTACAGGTGATCAGCAGCGTGAGTTCGTCCCGGGCGATCTGGCCCTTGGGGTCAAACAGGGCCCAGTCGCAGCCCGTCATCATGACGGCCATAGCGACAATGAGGCCCGGACGCAAAAAGCGTCCAAGAGTTTTCAACGGAATCATCGGTCGATCCAATTGCGAGGGAGAGCCGGACCTGGCAAGCCCATACATGCAAACGCAAACGAGCGCCCGGGGATTGCCCTCCGGGAGACATATAGGGGGTTGTCAGATTTCAGCCCCGCAATTTTAGGCCTTCACACACCACTTAAGAAAGGGATTGACAATGATTTCGCGCAGCAAAAGCGGGCAATCCTGTGCGACACGTTGTCGCACCTGTGCCGCGAATCGGACAGATTCGGCAAAGTCCGGCACTGATTGCGGCGGCGCTCGGCCCTACTTCACCCTACTCAGCACTGACATCGAGCGCGTTCATGTGGCCCAAGGCTGCCCATCCGGCCGCACCTGACATCAGTGAATGCGCCTGCCCGCAGATCCATGACAGCCTGGCTCGTTCAGGTTCATGGGCAAGATCACCCCCGACGCGAAGACGCGTCGTCACCTGTTCAACAGCGAACCGCAAGACCAGCCCCGCCGAGGTCGCAAGCACTTGGGTTGAGCTCGCCCATCGCAGCATTGCCGACGCCATCACCAGCAGCCGGGCAACTGCAGCAGCGACCCAGCGGCTTGTACGCAAGCCACCAGCCCAGCGCCGCCCACAGAAAAGACCCGCGCGGGGCGGGCCTGATCTGGTGCCGGAAATAGGAATCGAACCTACGACCTACGCATTACGAATGCGCCGCTCTACCAACTGAGCTATTCCGGCGAAGGCGCGAATTGTAGGCAAAGGGGATGGCATTGGTCAATCCACATCTCATTCCAACCGGGAGCCGCGCTCAACCTACTGACATCCTGCCAACGAATGAGGCTCCCTGCGCAGCTACCTGAGCCTGCGGTTCTCTCACTCGACCTGCCGCTACCGCCGCAGCTCCAGTGCGCCCAGCCCACCGTACTTCTCAATGCAGCGGCAAGGCCCAGCTTCGGAGATCGCGAACTCCTAGAGTGCCGAGCCGAGCGATGTACCGCTCACAGACTGACACAGGGCAAACGAAATCTGCTCTTCGGTGAACTTCGACTTCTTCATAGCAAAACCACCTCTCTGCTTGGGGTTAGTTTCACCGAATTTCTCTACTTTTGAATGGCTCAAAAAGCTGAGAGGGGATCAATATGTAAAAACGCACCAAAACTAACGCCAAGCAGCGACAAGCAGACAGCCGGCACTGTCCACCCTTCGGTTCCACTCACGCACATTTAAATCAGTGTGAAAACCTTGCATTTCGAATAACCCCAATACGCTCAATATCGAGGGGATCAACCTTACCATCATTTAAATAGAACGTCCCTGACACCTTGATCCTCGACCCAGAACCGGGCAACTTTAATCCACCAAAACCACCATTCTCGTTGTAAACAACGACAGAAGAAACGGACTCACCTTCTTCCATTGCATCCCGGGTAGGGAAGATCAAAACTAAATCTCCTGCAACACGCGCCCACCCAACAACCTCCACCGGAACAGCATTGAACTTCTCCGGATGGGAAATGAGGTAAATAAAGGACAACGCACACACGCGCTCGGCACTGGAATTCCCTCTATATTTACATACATCATAATTATTAGAGCCACCACACGAAGAAAGCAGAACAGACACCAAAACAACCAACACCACAATAATTGCTCTCATTAGGGAACCTCGAAGAAATAGTTCTCGGCAGAAACATATGAATCGGAAACCCCCGCCCCATCCCTTATCATCCCTCGGAAGTCGAACCCAACAACCCCTCCCCTTGGCCCTGCAACATAGGAATTAACCCCCGCAGATCGAGCTCGCTCAAGATCGCCGCGATACAATGATCCCTCCCATTTACCACTGCACCAGCAAGAGCCTTTCCAGTACGAGAATGCCGTATCGACAGGATGGGTATGAGCTATCGCTCTTCGAACACCTGGCCCCGAGTAAGATTGCCCCTGTATTACGGCGCCCGCCCCGGCTCCCCAGTTGACTTTATCGCCCAAAGTATAATTTACCACCCGGAATTGGTCAGGACCCAATCCCGTGATATCCGCACCGACCTCGATTCCTGTAACCAACGACACCGGAGATGCTGTTCCCGAAAAATAGCGCGCACCTTGAGCCTCTGAACGCTGTGTTTTATAGATTGAATTCAAAGCGTCAAGATAATCTTGTGGATCCCTCTTTACCGCAGCCATCCGCGTGGGAGACAACGGAACGGCACGACCTCCTTGCTGAGCCATACGACAGTCCCAATCTTGACCGCAAGCTCGCCGCCCATCTGGATCCGTAAACCGATACGGATTGTTGTTCCCATACCAATAACGATTAAACGCCCCGACCGGATTGCTATAAGCCGTCACTGGATCCACCGACAGGAACCTGCCGATCTGCGGATCGTAGTAGCGCTGCTGCATGTAAGTCAGACCAGTTGCGCCGTCCTGCTTATGACCTGTGTAACCGACAGCATCATAGGCGGGCTTTCCGATTACAGCGCCATAGGGCGCGTAATCATTACGTTCTATCACGGCACCCGAGCCATCCGTCACCGCTACGGGTGAGCCGAGCGCATCGGTGTGTTGGAACTTCACCACGTTGCCCACGGTTTCACGTTTGGCTATCAAACTACCGCTCAGATAGATGTATTCAAGCCCTGCGCCACTGCTTTTAGAGTAGTACATCAGCTGACCAGACTTGCTGTACTGCGAGAGCGCAGACGTTCCATCGACAGGACTCCAGGCAAGCACTCTCCGGCC